>NZ_JBEZDN010000097.1:0-30658 GCF_040648315.1 Pseudonocardia sp. NPDC049154 | reverse complement strand
CGCCGGGACCCCCCCCTTCGGGGGGCAGTCGCCGCTCACGACCCCTGCTGAGGTGCGGAAACCTCAGTTGCCGCCGAAGGCCGAGTCGAATGCCGCCCCGGGCGGGTCGAACAGGTTGCGTCGCACGAACGCCAGCGCGTCCGGCGCCCCGACCAGCCGGTCCATGCCGGCGTCCTCCCACTCGATCGACACCGGCCCGTCGTAGCCGATGGTGTTGAGCATCCGGAAACACGCCTCCCACGGAACGTCGCCGTGCCCGGTGGACACGAAGTCCCAGCCGCGCCGCGGGTCCGCCCACGGCAGGTGCGAGCCCAACCGGCCGTTGCGCCCGTTGCCGACCTGGCGCTTCGCGTCCTTGCAGTCGACGTGGTAGATCCGGTCCCGGAAGTCCCACAGGAACCCGACCGGGTCGAGATCCTGCCACACGAAGTGGCTCGGGTCCCAGTTGAGCCCGAACGCCTCCCGGTGCCCGACGGCCTCCAACGCCGCGACCGTCGTCCAGTAGTCGTAGGCGATCTCCGACGGGTGCACCTCGTGCGCGAACCGCACGCCCACCTCGTCGAACACGTCGAGGATCGGGTTCCAGCGGTCGGCGAAGTCCCGGTAGCCGGCGTCCACCATGGACTGCGGCACGGGCGGGAACATGGCGACCGTCTTCCAGATCGACGAGCCCGTGAACCCGACGACCGTGTTCACCCCGAGCTTCGCCGCCGCCCGGGCGGTCACCTGCATCGCCTCGGCCGCCCGCCGCCGGACCCCCTCGGGCTCGCCGTCGCCCCACACCCGCCCAGGCACGATCCCCTTGTGCCGCTCGTCGATCGGGTCGTCGCAGACCGCCTGGCCGGTGAGGTGGTTGGAGATCGCGTGGACCCGCAGCCCGTGCTTCTCGAGGATGTCGAGCCGCTCCTGCACGTACCCGTCGTCCTCGACGGCCGCCCACGGGTCGAAGTGGTCACCCCAGCAGGCGATCTCCAGCCCGTCGTAGCCCCACTCCCCCGCCAGCCGGGCCACCTCGGTGAAGGGCAGGTCGGCCCACTGCCCGGTGAACAGCGTGACCGGTCTCATGACGCGTCCCCCTCGATCGTCTCCCAGCAGCTGCCCCCGGCCGCGGACCGTTCGACCGCGTCGAGCACCAGCTGCACCTGCAGCCCGTCGGCGAACGACGGCGTCGGGTCGGTCCCCGCCGCCAGGTCGCGCACCAGGTCCGCCACCTCGTGCACGAAGGTGTGCTCGTAGCCGAGCCCGTGCCCCGGCGGCCACCAGGCCTCCATGTACGGATGGGTCGGCTCGGTGACGTGGATGCGCCGGAAGCCGGCGGTGTCGGCCGCCTCGGTGCCGTCGTGGAACCAGAGCTCGTTCATCGCCTCGAAGTCGAACGCCAGCGAGCCCGACCCACCGTTGATCTCCAGCCGCAGGCCGTTCTTGCGCCCGGTCGCGAAGCGGGTGGCCTCGAACGAGGCGACCGCGCCGCCGGCGAAGCGGCCGAGGAAGAGGGCCGCGTCGTCGACGGTCACCGGCCCGCGCTCCGCACCGCCGGCCCCGGACAGGCCGCCGGACACGGTCGCCAGCGGTCGCTCCTTCACGAACGTCTCGGTGAGCGCCGAGACGCCGGTGAGCCGGTCGCCCACGACGTACTGCGCGAGGTCCACGATGTGCGCGCCGATGTCGCCGAGCGCGCCCGAGCCGGCCTTGTCCCGCTGCAGCCGCCAGACCAGCGGGAACTCCGGGTCGACGATCCAGTCCTGCAGGTACACCGCGCGCACGTGCCGCACCGGGCCGATCCGGCCCTGCTCCACCAGCCGCCGGGCCAGCGCGATCGCCGGCACCCGCCGGTAGTTGAACCCGACCATCGAGCGCACCCCGCGGGCCTGCGCCCGCTCCGCCGCCGCGACCATCGCCCGTGCCTCGTCGACGCTGTTGGCGAGCGGCTTCTCGCACAGCACGTGCTTGCCGGCGTCGAGCGCCGCGATCGCGATCTCCGCGTGCGTGTCGCCGGGCGTGCAGACGTCGACGAGCGCGACGTCGTCCCGGGTGAGCAGCTCCTTCCAGTCGGTCACGACGGACCGCCACCCGAGCTTCGCCGCGGCCGCCCGGGTCGCGGCGGGGTCGCGGCCGCACAGGACCGCCATCTCGGGGGCGAGCGGCAGGTCGAACACGTGGGCCGCCGAGCGCCACGCCGCCGAGTGCGCCGCACCCATGAAGGCGTAGCCGATCATGCCGACGCCGAGCGGAGGCGTCACGACTCGAAGCCCAGCGGCAGGTAGTCGGCGACGTTCTCCTTGGTGATGGTCGCCGAGGCCAGCGTGATCGACGTCGGGACCTCCTTCTCCACGAGGTCGCCCATGCCACGGTTCTGCGCGACGAGCCGGGCCAGCGCGATGGCCGACGACGCCATGGTCGGGCTGTAGGTCACCGTCGCCTTGAGGACGGTGTTGTCGGCCTGGATGTCCCGCATCGCGTTGGCCGAGCCGGCGCCGCCGACCATGAAGAACTCGGAGCGCCCCGCCTGGTTGATCGCGGCGAGCACGCCGATGCCCTGGTCGTCGTCGTGGTTCCAGAGGGCGTCGAGCTTCGGCGCGGCCTGCAGCAGGTTCGCGGTGACGCGCTGCCCGCCCTGCGCCGTGAAGTCCGCGGCCTGCCGCGGGCCGACCGCGTAGCCGTAGGAGGCCAGCGCGTCGGAGAAGCCCTTGCTGCGCTCCTGCGTCAACGGGAGGTTGTCGATGCCCGCGACCTCGCCGATGACCGGGTTCGTGACGTTCGCAGCGCGGAGCCGCTCGCCGATGTAGGTGCCCGCGCTGACGCCCATGCCGTAGTTGTCGCCGCCGATCCACGTCCGGTAGGCCAGCGGCGAGTCGAAGATCCGGTCCAGGTTGATGACCGGGATGTCCGCGTCCATCGCCCGGCGGCCGAGGCTGGTGAGCTGGCTGCCGTCGTTGGGCAGGATGACCAGGGCGTTGACCTTCTGGTTGATCAGCGTCTCGACGGCGGCGATCTGCTGGGCGACGTCGTTGGTCGGGTTGACGGGCGCGAAGGTGACGTCCGGGTACTGCTCGGCCTGCGCCTTGGCGTTGTTCGCGATGGCCGCGATCCAGCCGTGGTCGGCCGCGGGCGCGGAGAACCCGATGGTGACCGGGGCGCCCGGGGTGGCGTTGTCGCCGGCGGCGGCGCCGACGTTGGCGCCCGAACCGCTCGACGGCGCCTCGTTGCTGGTGCAGGCCGCCACGGTGGCGGCCGCGCCGACGCCGAGGGCCGCGAGGAAGCCGCGGCGGCCGAGGCCTCCCGGCAGCAGGGAATCGGACATGGCTCTCGCGCTCCTTCGTGGACAGCAGCCGGATCAGGTGGTGGACGAGCGCCGGGCGCGGGCCTGGATCAGCACCGCGACGACGATGATCGCGCCCTTGGCGATGTTCTGGACCTCGATGGCCAGGTTGTTCAGCACGAACAGGTTGGTGATCACGGTGAACACCAGGACGCCGAGGATGGAGCCGATCAGCGTCCCGCGGCCGCCGGTGAGCAGCGTGCCGCCGATGATCACGGCGGCGATGGCGTCGAGCTCGTAGAGCGTGCCGTGGGTGCTCGAGCCGGTCGTGGTGAGCGAGGCGATCATGATGGCCGCGATGCCGCAGCACAGCCCCGAGACGACGTAGAGCAGCACGGTGTGCCGCCGCACGTCCACGCCCGCCAGCCGCGCCGCCTCGGGATTGCCGCCGATCGCGAAGGTCCGGCGGCCGAAGGTGGTGCGGTTCAGCACGACCCACCCGACGGCGATCACCACGGCGAAGATGTAGACGAGCAGCGGGATACCGAGGATCCGGGTGCTCGCGATGGCCGCGATCACGGGGTCCGTGACGATCTGGCTGCGCCGCCCGGAGATGAGCTCCGCCAGGCCCTGCGCGGAGATCAGCATGGCCAGCGTGGCGATGAACGGGACGATCCGGCCGTACGCGATCAGCACGCCGTTGATCAGCCCCGCGCCGACCCCCACCGCCAGCGCGCAGAAGATCATCACGAGCGCGCCGAACGACTGCGTGGCCACCGTCGTGGCCCACACCGACGCCAGCGCCATCACCTTGCCGACGGACAGGTCGATGCCGCCGCCGATGATCACGAACGTCACGCCGACCGTCAGGACCCCGATGATCGACGCCGAGGTCAGCACGGTCAGCAGGTTCGACGCCGTCGGAAAGGTCCGCGGCGCCGTCACCACGCCGACCACCGCGAGCAGCACCAGCACGGCGACGAGACCCATGTTGCGCCCGACGCCGCCCTCGAACAGCAGCCGCACCACGCGGGACGGTTCCGGCCGCGCGGGCGGGAGGGGCTCCGGCGCCTCCGGCGCCCGGGCCTCCGAGGTCGGGCTCTGCTCGTTCACGGTCCCGCCCCCGCGGTCGGCCGTCCGTCGGCGGTCATGTCCGCTCCTTCCATCACCAGGTCGAGCACCCGGTGCTCGTCGAGCTCCGTGGCCGGGCCCGCGTGCACGATCCGGCCCTCCCGCACGACGAGCACCCGGTCGGCCAGCCCGAGCACCTCGGGCACCTCGCTGGACACCAGCACCACCGCGACGCCCTCGCCCGCGAGCCGGCGGACCAGCGCGTAGATCTCGCTGCGGGCACCGACGTCGACGCCGCGGGTGGGCTCGTCGAGCAGCAGGACGGTGCAGCCGTGCAGCAGCCACCGGGCCAGGACGACCTTCTGCTGGTTGCCACCCGAGAGCGTGCGAGCCGGCCGGCGCGGGTCGGCGGGCCGGACGTCGAGCTGCGCGGTGACCACGCCGGCGTCGGCCAGCTCGGCCTCCCCGCCGAGGAACCCGCCGCGCGCGAAGCGGCGCAGGGCCGGGAGGGAGACGTTGCGCATCACCGGCTCGTCGAGCAGCAGCGCCTGGGTCTTGCGCTCCTCCGGGCACAGCCCGAGCCCCGCCCGCACCGCGGCGGGCACCCCGCGGGGCAGCGTCCGGCCGCGCACCCGGACCTCGCCGGTGTCCGCCCGGCGGGCGCCGTAGATCGTCTCGAGGATCTCCGAGCGGCCGGAGCCGACGAGACCGGCGAGGCCCACCACCTCGCCCGCCCGCACGGTGAACGACACGCCGCCGAACTCGGTCCCGCGACCCAGGCCCTCGACCTCGAGGACGACCTCGCCGATCCCGCCGGCCGACGGCGGGAACACGTACTCGAGCGTGCGACCCGTCATCAGCCGGATGACGTCCGCGGTCGGGGTGGTCCGGGCGGGGAGGTTCCGGGCGACCGTCCGGCCATCCTTGAGCACGGTCACGCGGTCGCCGATCTCGCGGATCTCCTCGAGCCGGTGCGAGATGTAGACGACGGCGACGCCGTCGGCGGTCAGCTCGCGGATGACGCGGAAGAGGTTGCGCACCTCTTCCGGATCGAGCACGGCCGACGGCTCGTCCATCACGATCAGGCGGGCGTCGCGGGCCAGCGCGCGGGCCATGCTGACGATCTGCTGGCCGGCGGCGGACAGGTCGCCGAGCTCGCGGCGGGGCGGGATCTCCGGGTGGCCGAGCCGCGTCAGGAGCCGGCGCGCGATCTTCTCGGCGTCGCGGGGGCGGGTGAAGCCGAGCCGGGCGGGCTCGTGGCCGAGCACGACGTTCTCCGCGACCGACAGCCCGGGCACGAGGTCGAGCTCCTGGTGGATGGTGGCGATGCCCGCGGCGTCGGCGGCGTGCGGCGAGCCGAACGTGACCGGGGCGCCGTCCCAGGTGATCGCGCCGGCGTCGAGGCGGTGGGCGCCCGCCAGCACCTTGATCAGCGTCGACTTCCCTGCCCCGTTCTGCCCGAGCAGGCTGTGGACCTCGCCGGCGGCGACGTCGAGATCGACGCCGTCGAGCGCGCGCACGCCGGGGAAGGTCTTCACGATCCCGCGCATCGTCAGCAGTGACGCCACGAGGGGAACGTAGAAGCGTTGACCAGCGCCGTACAACGACCGAATAATGCCCTTTCACGCTATTTATCGGACGATATCGGGGCGTGACGATGGCGTTGCCGCACTCGACCACGGCCCGGCCCCCGCTGCCGGGTCCCGCCTTGCTGCCCCCATTGCGGCTCAGCGCCCCGCCGCAGTCCGGGCGCATCGACCCGGCGCTGCTGCTCAGCACCGTCGCGCGGCTGGTCGCGTCGGACACGGCGGTGAGCAAGGCCGACCTGGTCGCGGCGACCGGCCTGGCCAGGACCACCGTGAGCACCGCGGTCGACGGGCTGCTCGCCGGCGGGCTCCTCCGGCTCGACGGGCTGCGGCCGACGGCCGGCCGGGGCCGCCCCGCCGAGCGCCTCGCGCTGGCCGCGGAGGGCGGTCAGGTGCTGCTCGCGGACGTCGGCGCGCGGGGTGCGCACCTCGCCGTGACCGACCTCGCCCAGCGGGTGCTCGCGCACACGCACGTCGACCTCGACGTCATCGACGGGCCGGACACCGTGCTCCGGACGGTGGAGACGGAGCTCACCCGGCTCCGCGCGGGATCGGCCGTCCCGGCGCGGGCGGTCGTGATCGGCCTGCCCGGGCCGGTCGACAACCACCTCGGGATCCCGGTGCGGCCGCCGATCATGCCCGGCTGGCACGCCTACCCGGTGACGGCCCGGCTCCAGCAGACCTTCGGCTGCCCGGCCGTGCTGGAGAACGACGTCAACCTGCGCGCGCTCGGCGAGGCCCGCGCGTTGCCCGCCGACCAGGTCCCGCTGCTGTTCGTGAAGGTCGGGACCGGCATCGGCGGCGGGCTCGTGACCGGCGGCGGCTCGCTGCACCACGGTGCGGACGGCGCGGCCGGCGACATCGGGCACGTCCGCGTGCGCGGCGCACCCGACGACGCGTGCGTGTGCGGCAACGTCGGCTGCATCGAGGCCGTCGCCTCGGCCGGCGCCATCGCCCGCCGGCTCGGCGGCCGCGGCGACGTGCCCTCGATCGCCGACCTGCGGGCGATGCTCGGGCGCGGCGACGCCGGCGCGATCGCCGCGGTGCGGGAGGCGGCCGGGCTGATCGGCGAGCTCGTCGCGACCCTCGTGCACCTCTACAACCCGGCGCGGGTGACCCTCGGCGGCTCGCTCACCGCAGCCAGCGACGAGCTGCTCGCCGGGGTGCGCAGCGTGGTCTACCAGCGCGCGTTACCCCTCGCCACGCGCAACCTGGTGCTGACCAACAGCGTGCTCGGGGAGTACGCGGGCGTCGCCGGAGCCACCGTCCTCGGCATCGAGCGGGTGCTCTCCGCGGAGTCGATCGGCCTCCTCCTCCCCGCCCCCTGACCACCCCCACTTCCGCGAGCCGCGCCAGCCCCCCGCGAGTCGGCACTTCTGACACTGCGAGTCGGCACTTCCACGTGTCCGAACCGCACATCCCGGGAGGTCCCGACATGTGCGGTTCGGTCGACCGGAAATGCCGACTCGCGGGACGGGGTCAGACGGTGGCGGGGGCGGCCTCGCTCGCGGTCAGGTTCTTCCCGTTCTTCGGGTCGAAGACCTGCAGCTTCGAGGTGTCCACCCACACGTCGACCGGCCGGCCCTCGGTGGCGTGCGAGGCGGCGGAGAACCGGGTGACCAGCGAGCCCGCGTCGCCGCCCGGGACGTCGGTGGTTCCGGCGTCGGCGGCGAGCTCGGCGAGCTCGTCCGAGGTCGCCTGCTCGTCCACCGTGAAGTAGACGAACTTGTCCGAGCCCATGGACTCCAGCACGTCGACCTGCGCGGTGAAAATCGAACCCTGCGCGCGCAGGCCCTCGTCGACCAGGGCGGCGTCCTCGAAGTGCTCCGGCCGGATGCCGACGATCACGTCCCGCTCCACCTGCGCCGCGGACAGCGTCTGGCGCAGCCGGTCGTTCACCGCCAGGTCGCCGAGGGCCGTGCGGAGCGTGTCGTTCTCCAGCCGCGCCGGCAGGAAGTTCATGGCCGGCGAGCCGATGAACCCGGCCACGAACAAGTTGGCGGGCTGGTCGTAGAGGTGCTGCGGCGAGCCGATCTGCTGCACCACGCCGCTGCGCATGACGACGATCCGGTCGCCCAGCGTCATGGCCTCGGTCTGGTCGTGCGTGACGTAGACCGTCGTCGTCTCCAGCCGCTGCTGCAGCTTGGAGACCATCGTCCGCATCTGCACGCGCAGCTTGGCGTCGAGGTTCGACAGCGGCTCGTCCATCAGGAAGGCCTTGGGGCTGCGGACGATCGCGCGGCCCATCGCGACGCGCTGCCGCTGGCCGCCGGACATGTTGGCGGGCTTGCGGTCCAGGTGCTGGGTGAGGTCGAGGATCTTCGCGGCGTCGGTGACCTTGCGGTCGATCTCCGCCTTGTCGACCTTGGCCAGCTTGAGCGGGAAGGCCATGTTCTCCCGCACCGTCATGTGCGGGTAGAGCGCGTAGGACTGGAACACCATCGCGATGTCGCGGTCCTTCGGCGCGCGCTCGTTCATCCGGTTACCGCCGATGCGCAGCTCCCCCTCGGAGATGTCCTCGAGGCCCGCGATCATGTTGAGGGTCGTGGACTTCCCGCAGCCGGAGGGCCCGACGAGGATGATGAACTCGCCGTCGGCGATCTCGATGTTGACGTCGTCGGCGCCGAGGGTGCCGTCGGGGTACCGCTTGTAGACGTGGTCCAGGACGATGTCGGCCATCGGGTTATCCCTTCACTGCGCCGGAGGTCAGCCCGGCGACGATCCGGCGCTGGAAGAACAGCACGAAGACGATGATCGGAATGGTGAGCAGCACGGCCGCGGCCGCGATCGACCCGGTCGGCTCGGCGAACTGCGAGGCGCCGGTGAAGTTCGCGATCGCCACCGTGGCCGTCTGGGAGCGGCTCGTCGAGGTCAGCGAGATCGCGAACAGGAAGTCGTTCCAGCAGAAGATGAACACGAGGATCGCCGTGGTGAACACGCCCGGCGCGGCCAGCGGGACGATGACCGAGCGGAAGGCCTGCAGCGGCGTGGCGCCGTCCATCTTCGCCGCCTTCTCCAGCTCCCACGGAATCTCCCGGAAGAAGGCGGAGAGCGTGTAGATCGCCAGCGGCAGCGCGAACGTGATGTACGGCAGGATCAGCCCGAGCCAGGTGTCGAAGATGCCGATCCCGCGGAAGATGTCGAACAGGGGGCTCACCAGCGAGATCTGCGGGAACATCGCGATCAGCAGCGAGACGCCGACCAGCACCTTCTTGCCCGGGAAGTCCAGCCGGGCGATGGCGTACGCCGCCATGGTCCCGATCACCACGGCCAGCACCGTCGAGATCAGCGCGATCCCGATGGAGTTGACCAGGGCGGACGTGAAGAGCCCGATCTGGAAGATCTGCGCGTAGTTGTCGAGGGTCCAGGCTCGCGGGAAGAAGTTCCCGTCCGTGATCGTGTCGGTGGTCTTGAAGCTCAGCGACAGGATCCACAGCACCGGCACCAGCGCGTACAGCAGCACGACCAGGTCGGCCACGGCCCACCAGGTCTTCTTCTGCCCCTCGGACATGCCCGCGCCCTTGGACGACCCCTTCGCCGGGGCGGCCGGCCGGGACTCCACTGCGGTGGCCATCAGCGCTTCCCCTCGTCGGACCCGGGTGCCGCGGCCCCGAACAACTTGATGAACAGGAACGCGATCAGCGCGACGGCGATGAAGATGAGCACGCTGATCGCCGAGCCGATGCCCAGGTTGAAGGCCTTGAACAGGTTGTCGTAGCCCAGCATCGACACCGAGCCGGTGCCGTTGGAGCCCTGCGTGAGGATGTAGATGTTGTCGAAGACGCGGAAGGCGTCGAGCGTGCGGAACAGCAGCGCGACCAGGATGGCCGGCTTCATCATCGGCAGGATGATCCGGGTCAGCCGCTGCCACGGGCCGGCGCCGTCGACCTGGGCGGCCTTGAGCAGGTCGTCCGGCACGAGGGCGAGGCCGGCCATCAGCAGCAGCGCCATGAACGGCGTGGTCTTCCAGACCTCGGCCAGGATGATCAGCAGGATCGCCGACACCTGCCCGGTCAGCGGCGCGGCGCCCTCGGGCAGCATCGCCGCCAGGTAGCCCTTGTCCGGCGTCCAGGCGAACTGCCAGCTGAACGCCGCGACGACCGTGACGATGCCGTACGGGATGAGCACGACGGTCCTGGTCAGGCCGCGCCCGACGATCGTGCGGTGCATGATCAGCGCCAGCGCCAGGCCGAGCACGAACTCGATCGCCACCGAGACGATCGTGATGATCATCGTGACCAGGAAGGCGCGCCACCAGTACTCGCTGGAGAGCACGGCGGCGTAGTTGGACAGCCCGGCGAAGCTCCGCTCGGCCGGGAACCGCAGGTCGTAGCGTTGCAGCGACAGCCAGATCGCGTAGATGATCGGGTACGCCGTGACCGCGACCATGATGATCGCGGCGGGCGCGCAGAGCAGGAGCCCGAGCCGCCGCTCCGCCTTCTTGCCCTCGGACAGCGCGGGCTTGCCCTTGCGGTGCGCCCCGCCCTGTTGCTCGGTCTGCTGCTTCGTCGCGGCCGCGAGGGCCCCGCTGTCGATACTCACGGCACCAGCCCTTCCGAGTTCTGCGCGCGGACGATCTGGTCGGCGAGCTCGGCCGGGACCGCGGCGGGGTCGATGTCCGCGGGCGGGTTGAGCAGGTCCGAGATCACGATCGAGATGCTCTGGTAGGCCGGGGTCTTGGGCCGCACGCTCGCGTTGTCCAGCGACTCCTTGATCGCCTGCCAGGCCGGGTACTCCTGCTGGAAGGACGGGTCCGAGTACAGCGCCTCCAGCGTCGGCGGGACGCCGCCGTCGACGGCGTTGCGCAGCTGGTTCTCCCGGTTGCGCAGGCACTGCACGGCCTCGAACGCCAGGTCCTTGTGCAGCGAGGTGCTGCTCACGCCGAGGTTCAGGCCGCCGATGGTGACCTTGGCGGGCTCGCCCGGGTTCACCGACGGGTACGGCGCCCACGCGAACTCGTCGACGACCTGGCGTCCGGTGTCCGTCGCGGCGGGCTTGCCCTGCTCGTCGATGAAGGTGCCGCCACCGCCGCCGTCCGGCGGCGGGGTGTTGATGGAGGCGTAGACGAACGGGTAGTTGATCTGGAACGCGGCGGTGCCGGCCTCCATGGCGAGCCGGCCGTCGTTCTCCTTGGCCACCGACAACGACGGGTCGGACGCCGGCGACGACGCCACCCGCTTCATGATCGTCGCGGCCTGCTCGGCGTCGCCCGCGCCGGGCTGCTCGGCGATGAGGACCTTGCCGTTCTCGTCGACGATCTGGCTGCCGGCGCTGTTGACCAGCGTGTTGAACCAGACCGTGAGGCCCTCGTACTGGGCGCCCTGCACCTCGATGTAGGAGGGCAGGCCCCGCTGCTGCAGCGCCTCGGACATCTGGATCATCTCGTCCCACGTCGTCGGCGGCGTGGGGGCGAGGTCCTTGCGGTACCAGAGGATCTGGGTGTTCGTGTTGAGCGGCGCCGCCCACAGGTCGCCCTGGTAGGTGCCGGTCTCGAGCGGTCCGGCCAGGGTGCCCTGCTCGATCTGGCTCCGAACGGCGGGCGGGAACTTCTCCAGCCAGCCGGCCTTGGCGAACTCGGCGGTCCAGGTGACGTCGATGCCGACGATGTCGACCGAGGTGTCGCCCGCGACGAGCCGGCGGGCCAGCTGGAGCCGCTGGTCGTCCGCGCCCTTCGGGAGGGTCTGCTGGGCGATCGTGTACCGGCCGTTCGCGGCCGTGGTGCAGTCCGCGGCGGCCTCGGCGTACTGCGTCGCGCCGTCCGCCGGGGTGTAGAAGTTCAGCGTCGGCGGCCCGGCCGCCTCGGCCCCGCAGCCGGCCAGGACCGCCGCGGCGAGCACCACGCCGCCGGCGGCCGCCCAGCGGCCTCGCCCGCGACGCCGTCTGCGACGCCGCACCTCGGCTCCCCCGGCCCGCGTGCCCGGCGGCTGCCCCATTCCGGCCTCCCGTTCCGGCGACCCCGGGCAGCCGGTACGGGAGCAGCGGCGCGGCATCGCACAGTCGTGTGACCCCGATCACGAGCGGCGATCGGTACGGGAAACCTATGTCGGCTCCGGGCACCCCGCAATCCGAGATCGCGGCAGTGACCAAGCCGAGACCTGATCAGACCGAAATGGACACCAACGGCGGAGTCCGGCTTGCGGTCAGGCGCCCGTGGCGGTACCCATCGCCAGCTTCGCCAGCAGCTCGCGGGCCTTCTCCGCGTTGCGCGGCTGGCACAGCACGTCGTACCGGCCGGCGACCATCTGGCTGGCCGAGGTGAAGTCGCGGCGGCCACGGGTGCCCCAGTACTGGGCCGCCGCGAAGGCCAGGCCGAACACGATGCCGCCGAGCAGTGCGACCACGATCCGGACGACGCCGCCGCCGCCCGTGCTGAACAGGCTGAGCAGCAGGCCCACGAACAGACCGAACCAGGCGCCGGAGGCCGCGCCCGAGAGGAGCACGCGGCCCCAGGTCAGCCGCCCGACGATCCGCTCGACGAGCATCAGGTCGACGCCGACGATCGTCACGTCCCGCACGGGGAAGTCGCTGTCGGCGAGATGGTCGACCGCCCGCTGCGCCTCCTCGTAGGTGGCGTACGAGCCGACCGGCCATCCGGTGGGCGGGGTGGGCAGATTGGGCAGGCCCGGCGCGGGCTGTCCGCTTCCGCCGAACGGGGTGGTCACGGGCTCTCTCCTCGGTACGGCCGACTGGACACCTCGGACATCTCGGTGCCCATGATGTCAACGACCGGGACCGCGCCGAAGTGCCCTCCGCGCTGGTCACGATAAGGCACGCCATCGCGTCCGCTGCCGGCACGCCGGTGATCACGCGTTCCGCACCCGGCGACGTGACCGGCCGCCGAACGCACGAACGGCACTGTCGTGCGGTAGGTCCGCGCGAAAGTGCCGTTCGTGCACCTCTCAGCGGGAGCGGTACTCCTTGAGCAGGCCGCGGGAGATGATCGTCTTCTGGATCTCGCTGGTGCCCTCGCCGATCAGCAGGAAGGGCGCCTCGCGCATCAGGCGCTCGATCTCGTACTCCTTCGAGTACCCGTAGCCACCGTGGATGCGGAAGGCCTCCTGGGTCACCTCGGCGCAGTACTCGCTCGCCAGCAGCTTCGCCATGCCGGCCTCGACGTCGTTGCGCTCGCCGCGGTCCTTGAGCCGGGCCGCGTTGACCATCATCAGGTGGGCCGCCTCGACCTTGGTGCCCATCTCGGCCAGCTTGAACGCGATGGCCTGGTGCTCCGCGATCGGCTTGCCGAAGGTGGCGCGCTGCTGCGCGTACTCCACGGCCAGCTCGAAGGCGCGGATCGAGATGCCGCAGGCGCGGGCCGCGACGTTGACGCGGCCGACCTCGACGCCGTCCATCATGTGCGAGAAGCCCTTGCCGGCCTCCCCGCCCAGGATCTGTGCGGCCGGGATGCGGAAGCCGTCGAACACCGCCTCGGTGGTGTCGACGCCCTTGTACCCCATCTTGTCGATCTTGCCGGGGATGGTGAGCCCGGGGACGACCTCGCCGAAGCCGGACGGCTTCTCCACCAGGAACGTGGTGAGGTTCTGGTACGGCTTCGGCTGCCCCAGGTCCGTCTTCACCAGCAGCGCGATCAGGTTCGACGAGCCGCCGTTGGTCAGCCACATCTTGGCGCCGTCGATGACGTAGTCGTCGCCGTCCTGCTTGGCGCGGGTCTTGATCGCCGCGACGTCCGAGCCGAGGTCCGGCTCCGACATCGAGAAGGCGCCCCGGGTCTCCCCCAGCGCCATCTGCGGCAGGTACTTCTGCTTCTGCTCCTCGGTGCCGTGGTGCATCAGCATGTAGGCCACGATGAAGTGGGTGTTGATCACGCCGGAGACGCTCATCCAGCCGCGCGCGATCTGCTCGACGACCAGGGCGTAGGTCAGCAGGGACTCGCCCAGGCCGCCGTACTCCTCGGGGATGGTGAGGCCGAAGAGCCCCATCTCCTTCATCCCGTCGACGATGTCCTGCGGGTAGGCGTCCGCGTGCTCGAGGGCGGTCGCGTGCGGGATGATCTCCTTGTCCACGAACGTGCGGACGGTGGAGATGATCTCCTCCTGCACGTCCGTGAGACCGGCGGTCTGGGCCAGGCGGGCCATGGTGCCTCTCCTCGTCGAGTCGGGTCAGGGGCCGCTCAGGCCTCCGGCGGGGTCCACTTGTCGGTGCGCTGCATACCCGCGGCGCGGCCCTTGCCCGAGATCACCAGGGCCATCTTGCGGGAGGCCTCGTCGATCATCTCGTCGCCGAGCATCGCGGCGCCGCGCTTGCCGCCCGCCTCGGAGGTGAACCAGTCGTACGCGTCGAGGATGTTCTCGGCGTGGTCGTAGTCCTCCTGGGAGGGGCTGAAGACCTCGTTGGCCGCGTCGATCTGGCCGGGGTGCAGCACCCACTTGCCGTCGAAGCCCAGCGCGGCGGAACGGCCGGCGACGCGCTTGAAGCCGTCGACGTCCTTGATCTGCAGGTACGGACCGTCGATGGCCTGCTTGTCGTGCGCGCGGGCCGCCATGAGGATCGACATGAGGATGTGGTGGTAGGCGTCGCCGACGTCGTAGCCGGGCGGCTGCTCACCCACGACCAGGGACTTCATGTTGATCGACGCCATGAAGTCGGCCGGGCCGAAGATGATCGTCTCGACGCGCGGGCTGGCGGTGGCGATCTCGTTGACGTTGGTCAGGCCCAGCGCATTCTCGATCTGCGCCTCGATGCCGATCTTGCCGACCTCGTAGCCCATGGTCTTCTCGATCTGCGTGAGCAGCAGGTCGAGCGCGACGACCTGCTGCGGCGTCTGCACCTTCGGCAGCATGATCGCGTCGAGGTTCGCGCCGGCGCCCTCGACGACCTCCGTGACGTCCCGGTAGGTCCACTCGGTGGTCCAGTCGTTGACCCGGACCACGCGGGCCTTCTCGCCCCAGCCGCCCTCGTTCAGCGCGGCGACGATCGTCTTCCGCGCGCCCGGCTTGGCCAGCGGCGCGCACGCGTCCTCGAGGTCGAGGAAGACCTGGTCCGAGTCCAGCGTCCGGGCCTTGTCGATGAACTTCTGGCTCGAACCGGGAACCGCCAGGCAGGACCGGCGGGGGCGGAGCGGGCGGGTGCTCTCGGACGTCACTGTCGTACTCCTCGTCGCTGATCGGGGCCGCTACGGATGCTGGCACGTCCCGGCGCCGAGCGCGCCGTCAGGTGATTGGTTTCTCACCCACGCAAGGTGGACGCGGGTTACCGGCCGGTACCGCCCCCTCCGACCGGACGGTCCGTGCGGGTGGGGCGTTGCGAGGGGGCCGGGCCGAGCGGGTGTGCGAGCGGGACGGCTCGCCCGGGCGCTCAGGGGAGGGCGGTGAGCTCGCCCCGGGAGACCGGGACCACCCCGCCCCGGACGGTGGTGGCGACCGCCCGGCCGTCCTCGGCCTTCACCTCGACGTCGAGCCGGGAAGGGCGGCCGATCTCGGCGCCCTGCGCGATGGTGAAGCGCGACGTGCCGTCCGGGACGAGCAGCCCGCGGTCGGTGAGGAACACCCCGAGCGCGACGGCGGCGGAGCCGGTCGCGGGGTCCTCGTCCACCCCGACCCCGGCGCCGAACATCCGCAGGTGCACGTGCCCGGCGTCGCCGGACACGCTCGCCACGACCAGCCCGGTCAGCCCGGCGGTCTGTGCCCGCACCCCCTCTGCATCGGGCACCGCGCGGGCCACGGCGTCGGGCCGCACCAGGAGGAACGCGAACGGCACACCCGCCGCGGCGACGCCCGGGGCGGCGGCGCCGTCGACGTCGTCGGGGGTCAGCCCGGCCGCGGCGGCGAGCAGGGCGGCGTCCAGGTCCTCCCCCACCTCGGGCCGGCCGCCCGCGACGCGCGCGCCGTCGGCGTCGACCGCGACGGGCAGCAGCCCCGCGCCGCACTCCTGGACGACGTCGCCGTGCCGGATCGCGCCGTCCCGCGCGAGCGCCCAGGCCGCGCCGACGCTCGGGTGCCCCGCGAACGGGAGCTCGACGGCCGGGGTGAAGATCCGTACCCGGTAGTCCGCGTCGGGCGTGGTCGGCGGCAGGGTGAACACCGTCTCGGAGAGGTGGAACTCGGCGGCGATCGCCTGCATCGCCTCGCCGGAGGGCTCGTGCTGCTCGCAGCGGACCACGGCGAGCGGGTTGCCCGCATACGGGCGGTCGGTGAACACGTCCACGACGTCGAAGCGGAGGGTCGGCACGGGACGGAGACTAGGGCCGACCGAGGGAACCGGGCGGGCGCGCGGCTGCGCCGTCCGACGGCCGTCGCCGAACGGCGGCCGTCCGGTCCCGTCACGGCGTCCTGGGCTGTGCGCCGGACCACACGAGGACGGACCCCATGGCCCTGCTGCGTGGGGTCACCGGCTACGTCGCGCACGCCGTGCTGCTGGCCTGGTGGCTGTGGATTGTGCTCTCGACGGCGCCGCAGCTGCGCCGGGGCGTCCGGGACCGGCGGACCCGCACCCAGGTCCTGATGATCAAGTCCGCGGCCCTCGTCACCGCGGCGCTCCTCGTCGGCGTCATCCACTTCTGGGCCACGGACTGGTGGCAGGTCCTCGTGGCGCTGCCGGTGGCCGTCGTGATCGGGATCGCGCTGCACCGCGCCTACCGCAGACTGGTGGCGCCCGCCCGGCACCGGCTGACGATCGTCCGCCGGGCCCGGCGCATCCGGTCGTCCTGACCGGTCCGACCCGGCCTCCACCTGGGGTGACGGCCTAGTCTGTGCCCCATGGGCGCGGCGCGGATCTTCGTGGCACGGATGGCGGGCCTCGCCGTGTTCGGGCCCGACGGGGAGCGGATCGGCAAGGTGCGCGACGTCGTCGCCACCCTGCGGCTCGACGCCACCCCGCCGCGGGTGCTGGGCCTCGTGGTCGAGCTGTCCAGCCGGCGGCGCATCTTCGTGCCCATGCTGCGCGTGGCCGACGTCGATCCCGCCGCCGTCACCCTGGCCAGCGGCTCGGTGAGCCTCTCCGGCTTCCACCAGCGCCCCAACGAGACGCTCGTGCTCGGCCAGATGCTCGACGCGCCGGTCACCGTGCGCGAGTCGGGCGAGCCCGCCGCCGTGGTCGACGCCGCGATCGAGCCGACCCGCAGCCGGGACTGGATGGTGAGCCGGCTGGCCCTCCGCACGGGACCGCGGCGGCTGGGCCGGCGCAGCCCCGTGCAGGTCCTGCCGTGGAGTGCCGTCCAGGGGCTGACCCTGTCCGACCGGCAGGGCACCGAGGGCCTCCTCGCCGTGTTCGACTCGATGCGCCCGGCCGACGTCGCCGCGGCGCTGTCCGAGCTGCCCCGCAAGCGCCAGCGGGAGGTCGTCGACTCGCTCGACGACGAGCGGCTGGCCGACGTGTTCGAGGAGCTGTCGGAGAACGACCAGCGCGTGCTGTTCGCGCACCTGGACTCCGAGCGCGCCGCGGACGTCCTCGAGGCCATGGCGCCCGACGACGCCGCCGACCTCCTCGGCGAGCTCGACGACGAGGAGGCCGGCCGGCTGCTCGCGCTGATGGAGCCCGAGGAGTCCGAGCCCGTCCGGCGGCTGATGACCTACGAGGCGCGCACCGCGGGCGGTCTGATGACCCCGGAGCCGATCGTGCTGCGGCCCGACGCGACGGTGGCCGAGGCGCTCGCGCACGTGCGGAACCCGGACGTCCCTCCGGCGCTGGCGAGCATGGTGTTCGTCTGCCGCCCGCCGAGCGCCACGCCGACCGGTCGCTACCTGGGCTGTGTGCACAGCCAGCGGCTGCTGCGCGAGGCGCCGTTCGAGCTGGTCGCGGGGCTGGTCGACAGCGAGCTCGCCCGGCTGGAGCCCGACGCCTCGATCGAGGAGATCACCCGCTACTTCGCCACGTACAACCTGGTGGCGGGCCCGGTCGTCGACCCGGAGGACCACCTGCTGGGCGCGGTCACCGTCGACGACCTGCTCGACCACCTGCTGCCGGAGGGCTGGCGGGACCAGCCGACCCTCGGGCACGTCGAACCCGAGGTCGGCGAGCTCGCACGCAACGGGACGGGACCCGACGGGTCCGGACGGACGGGGGCCGCCGATGCCTGAGCTGCAGACCGGCCGCCGCCTCGACCAGCCGCTGCTCGGCCGGCGGCGGATCGAGTTCGACCCGGACGGCTTCGCCAGCGCCGCGGAGCGCATCGCGAGGTACCTCGGCACCGGTCGCTACCTGGGCATCCAGACCGTGGTCGTGCTCGTGTGGATCGGGCTGAACCTGGTCAGCTGGCGGCTGCAGTGGGACCCGTACCCCTTCATCCTGCTCAACCTGGCCTTCTCCACCCAGGCGGCGTATGCGGCGCCGCTGATCCTGCTTGCGCAGAACCGGCAGGACGACCGGGACCGCATCGCCCTCGAGGAGGACCGGCGGCGCGCCGAGCGCACGAAGGCCGACACGGAGTACCTCGCCCGCGAGCTCGCCGCGCTGCGCCTCGCGATCGGCGAGGTCGCCACGCGGGACTACCTGCGGGGCGAGCTCGAGCGGGTCACGCAGAGCCTCGAGACGACCGTCGACGCCGCGGTCCGCGGCGAGGAGCCCGACCGGCGGCCGGAGAAGCGGGAGGCGAAGCCCCGCCGCCGCTGACCCGCGAGCCGCGCCGTCGCCCCCAGGAGTCGCGCTGTCGCCCCCACGAGTCGCGGGCTCAGGTCACGACGAGCCGGGAGCAGATGCGCTCCAGCGCCGCCAGATCGTCCGCGTCGAGCCGCGTGGCGAAATGGCTGGTCACCCCCCGCAGGTGGGTGCGCGAGGCGGTCCGCAACCGGTCCAGGCCCGCCGGCGTGAGTCCCGCGGCGACCCCCCGGCCGTCGGACTCGACCCTCGTGCGGCGCACGAGCCCGGCGCGTTCCAGCCGGTCGACCAGCCGGGTCACCCCGGACCGCGAGAGCAGCACGGCGTCGGCCAGCTCGGTCATGCGCAGCCGTCTCCCGGGCGCCTCGGCGAGCTGGACCAGCACGTCGTAGGCCGCCAGCGAGAGCTCCTGCTCCGCGACGAGTTCGGTCTCCAGCGCCCGGGTGATCGTGGCGTGCGCCCTCAGGAACGCCCGCCACGACGCCATCTCCTCCGGCCTCGGCACGACCTGCCCCGACCGGTCCTTCCCCCCGTGCGCGGACCGCGTGGTGCGCAGGCCGTCCGAGCCAGCCCGCCCTTCGGCGATGTCCGTCACGCTCGTAGATGCTACGGACGCGAGAGCGGGCGCGGGACCGCACGTAGCATGGGAGGGGACAGGCCGTGACCGTACTCGCGGCACTCGTCGACGAGGAAGGTTCAGCGGAGACCCAGATGTCCCTCATGGGAAACACCAGCACCGAGACCGTCGAGCAGGCGATCCGCGCCGCGCTGAGCAAGGTCGAGGACCCCGAGATCCGCAAACCGATCACCGAGATCGGCATGGTCAAGGGCGTCACGGTGTCCCCGGACGGCGTGGCCCAGGTGGGCGTCTACCTCACGGTCGCGGGCTGCCCGATGCGGGAGACCATCAACCGCCGGGTGACCGACGCCGTGTCCGCCGTGCCCGGCGTGAGCGAGGTCCGCGTCGAGCTGGACGTGATGAGCGACGAGCAGCGGACCGCCCTGCGCCGGCAGTTGCGCGGCGACTCCGACGAGCCGGAGATCCCGTTCGCCCAGCCCGGCTCGCTGACCCGCGTGTACTGCGTGGCGTCGGGCAAGGGCGGCGTCGGCAAGTCCTCGGTCACGGTCAACCTGGCCGCGGCGATGGCCGCGAAGGGCCTGCACGTCGGCGTGGTCGACGCGGACATCTACGGGCACTCGGTCCCGCGGATGCTCGGCGCGGCGGACCGGCCGACCAAGGTCGAGAACATGATCATGCCGCCGCAGGCGCACGGCGTGAAGGTCATCTCGATCGGCATGTTCGTCGCCGACAACACCCCCGTCGTGTGGCGCGGCCCGATGCTGCACCGCGCGCTGCAGCAGTTCCTGGCGGACGTGTTCTGGGGCGACCTGGACGTCCTGCTGCTGGACCTGCCCCCGGGCACCGGCGACATCGCGATCTCGACCGCGCAGCTCATCCCGAACGCCGAGCTGCTGGTGGTCACCACCCCGCAGCAGGCGGCGGCCGAGGTGGCCGAGCGGGCGGGCTCGATCGCGCTGCAGACCCGGCAGCGGATCGCCGGGGTCGTCGAGAACATGTCGTGGCTGGAGATGCCCGACGGCTCGCGGATGGAGGTCTTCGGGTCGGGCGGCGGCCAGACCGTCGTCGACCGGCTGACCCAGGCCCTCGGCGCGCAGGTCCCGCTGCTCGGGCAGGTCCCGCTCGAGCCGGGCGTGCGCGAGTGCGGCGACTCCGGCACCCCGATCGTGCTGCGCAGCCCCGAGACCGCGGCCGCCCAGGTCCTGAACGGTATCGCCGACAAGCTCACGGTCCGCTCCCGCGGCCTGGCGGGCATGAGCCTGGGCCTCTCCCCGGTCCGCCGCTGACGGACGGGACGGCACCGACCCACAACGAACGGTGCTCTCGCTCAGACCTGGTGAGCGACAGCGCCGTTCGTGTGTCCGGGCCCGGATGAACGAGCGGCGCTCCCGCTCACACTCAGTGAGCGAGAGCGCCGTTCGCCGTGATCAGACCGCGCTCGCCAGCGCCTTGGTCCAGAGCGCCAGGCCCTCGTCGACCTGCTCGGCGGTGGTGATGAGCGGCGGGATGAACCGCACGACGTTGCCGAACGGGCCGCAGGTCAGCAGCAGCAGGCCCTGCTCGGCGGCGGCCGCGTGGGCCTTGACGGCCGTGGCGGTGTCCGGCGAGCCGTCCGGCGCCGTGAACTCGACGGCGACCATCAGGCCGAGGCCGCGGACGTCGCCGACCTGCTTGACGTCCGCCGAGGCGTGGCGCAGGCCCTCGAGCAGCCGGCGGCCCTGGACGGCGGCGTTCTCGACCAGGCCCTCCTCCTGCACCACGTCGAGGGTGGCGAGCGCGGCGGCGCAGGCCACGGCGTTGCCGCCGTAGGTGCCGCCCTGCGAACCCGGGCGCGCCTTGCTCATCAGCTCGCGCGAGGCGGCGATGCCGGACAGCGGGAAGCCGCTGGCCAGGCCCTTGGCCGTGATGAGGATGTCCGGGGTGACGCCCTCGGCGTGCTGGTGTCCCCAGAACTTCCCGGTGCGGCCGAAGCCGGTCTGCACCTCGTCGGCGATCAGCAGGATGCCGTGCCGGTCGGCGCGCTCGCGCAGCCCGCGCAGGAAGGCCGGCGGGGTGGGCACGTAGCCGCCCTCGCCGAGCACCGGCTCGATGATGAACGCCGCGACGTCGGCCGCCGGGGCGGTGCTCACGAGCTGGCGGTCGAGCTCGGCCAGCGCGAACTCGACGGCCTGCTCCTCGCTCCAGCCGTAGCGGTAGGCGTAGGGGAACGGCGCGAACACCGCTCCGCCCATCAGCGGCCCGTTGCCGGAGCGGATCTTGGCGCCCGAGGTGGTGAGCGCGGCGGCGCCCATCGTGCGGCCGTGGAAGCCGCCGTCGAAGGCCAGGATCAGCGGCCGGCCGGTGGCGTGCCGGGCGAGGCGCACCGAGGCCTCGACGGCTTCGGAGCCCGAGTTGAGGAAGAAGACGCTGTCGAGCGCCGGCGGCAGCACGTCGCCGAGCCGGTCCACGAGCTTGAGCAGCGGCTGGTGCATCACGGTGGTGTACTGGCCGTGGATCAGCGTGCCGACCTGCTCCTGCGCCGCCGCGACGACCTTCGGGTGGCAGTGCCCGGTCGAGGTGACGCCGATCCCGGCCGTGAAGTCCAGGTGCCGGCGCCCCTCGGTGTCGTAGAGGTAGACCCCCTCGCCGCGCGCGGCCTGGACGGGCGTGGCCTGGGTGAGGACCGGGGACAGCTGTGCCATGGAACTCCGCTCCACGAGTCGATGATTGTCGTGTTGTCGACAATCTCAGGGAACCATGCCGGACCGTACCCCGGCAAGGGGGACTACCCCGACAAGAGCCCGACGACGGCGACCAGCACCGGGGCGCTGACGATCGTCGTCGTCAGCGCGGCGTCGCGGCCCAGCCGGACGCCCTCGTCGAAGCGCACGGCGTAGCCGAAGACGTTCTGCGCGGTGGGCAGCGCCGCACACACCACGACCGCGGTCAGCGCGGGTCCGGCCAGCCCCAGCACCAGACCGCCGAGTACGAGCGCGAGCAGCGGGTGCACCAGGTTCTTCAGCACCACGACACACCAGAGCGAGGGCCCGACCTCGCCGGTGCCGGGGCGCGCGGCCCCGCGCAGCGAGATCCCGAACGCCAGGAGCATGCCGGGCACCGCGAGGTCGGCGATGAGCTGGAGGGGCGCCATGACCGGTTCGGGCGGCAGCCAGCCGGTCGCCGAGACGATCAGCCCCGCCGCCGTCGCCATCGCGATCGGGTTGCGCAGTGGCGCCGTCAGCGTGCGGACCCAGGAGGTGCGCTCGCCGGACACCACGTCGAGCACGGTCGTGTAGAGCGGGGTGAGCACGGCGAGCTGGAACAGCAGCACCGGCGCGACGGCGGCGGCGTCGCCCAGCGCGTAGGTGGCGATGGGCAGGCCGAGGTTGCCGGCGTTGACGTAGCCGCTGGCCATCGAGCCGATGGCCGTCTCCCCCGGCGGCCGCCGCCGCGCCAGACCGACCGGCAGGTAGAGCAGGCAGGCGAGCGTGCTGGTCGCCGCGGTGACGACGAGCGCCGACGAGAACACCGCGCCGACGTCCGCCCGCGCGAGCGTGACGAACAGCAGCGCGGGCGACGCCACGAAGAACGCGGTACGGGAGAGCACCTGGGTGGCCGACGGGCCGAGCACACCGGCCCGGCCGATGCCGTAGCCGACGGCGATGACCACGCCGATGACGAGGAAGCCTTCGAGGATGCCCGTCACGAGCGCGCGAGGAAGCCGGTCACGTGTTCCGAGGCTACGGCCGGGGCGGGCTCCGCGGCAGGTCTCCCGCCGCAGGTCACAGGCGGTCGTGCGCGACAACTGCCCCTCTAGGCGCAGTTGCCGCGCACGGGGTCAGGCGGGCAGGGCGGGAGGGGGCGCCACGTCGAGGATGCGCGAGACGGCGTCGGCCATGTGGGCCTCGAGGACCCGGGTCATGAGCTCGGCGTCGCCGGCGGCGAGGGCGTCGCGCAGCGTGCGGTGCTCGGCGAGCAGGTCCTCCGACGGCGGGGCGGTCTGCTGCAGGGCGGCCAGGCACATCCGCGTCTCCACCAGCAGCGTCCGCGACATCCGGTGCAGCCGCGGGCTGCCCGACGCGGCCACGAGCTCGGCGTGGAAGTCGTGGTCGGCGTCGGCCAGCGCGACGGCGTCGCCGGCGGCCGCCGCGGCCTCCATCGCCGCGATCGCCGCGGTCAGCCGGGCGACGGCCGGGCCGCGGTCGGGCTCGGCGAGCAGGAGCAGCGCGGCGGCCCGCTCGACGGCCGTGCGGGCGGTGTAGACGTCCCGCACGTCGGCGGCGTCGAGGTCGCGGACGAAGAGCCCGCGGTGCCGCTCGCTGCGCAGCAGCCCCTCGGCGACCAGCCGCTGCATGGCCTCGCGCAGCGGCCCGCGGCTCACCCCGAGCCGCGCCGCCAGGTCGACCTCGCCCAGCTGGGTGCCGGGCGGGAAGGTGCCGCGCATGATCGCCGCCCGGATGCGGTCGGCGACGATCGCGGCCGTCGACCGGCGGTCGATGGGCTCCAGGTCGCCCATCCGGATCTCGGTAACGTGGCCCGCACCCGCCATGGCCTCAGCCCGCCTCCGGGCCGGCGGCAAAGAGCGCGCCGAGTCCCGTCCGTGCCCGGTCGGCCCCGGCGAGCCGCAGCCCCTGCCACACGCTGACCTGGTTGGCCGTGAGCACCGGCTTGCCCACCCGCTCGTCGAGCCGGTCGAGGACGTCGATCGTGTGCAGCGCGGTGTCCGGCATGAGGATCGCCTGCGCCCCGGCGGCGGCCGGGTCACCGGCGACGGCCGCGGCGAACTCCAGCACGACGTCGTCGGTCAGGGTCCCGACCTCGGCCGCGGTGATGATCCCGCGCGAGGTCAGGGTGAGGACGCGGATCCCGGCCTTGCCGAGGAACTCGACGAACCGCTCGGCCACGTCGTCCGGGTAGGTGGCGCCGACGGCGACGGTGTCGACCCCGAGCCGGCGGCAGGCGTCGACGAAGGCGAACGACGTGCTCGACGCCGGCACCCGGGCGACCTCCTGCAGGGCCTTGACCTGCGCCGTCGCGCCGTCCCAGCCGAACACGAAGGAGCCGGAGGTGCAGGCCCAGATGATCGAGTCCAGCGGTCCGGCCGAGGCGGCGACGGCCTTGGCGCCGTCGGCCAGGATGTCCTCGGAGCCCACGTCGAGCAGGGCGTCGACGCGGTGCGCGTCCTCCCGCATCAGGGTGTGCACGAGCGGGAGCCGGCTGCCGTCGCCGAGCAGCTGCTCGGCGCGCGGGTAGTCGTCCTCGGCGGAGTACCCCGGGTACAGGATCCCGACGGTCGGGGTCACGGGGGCGGTCTGTGTCACGGGCGGTCCTCGCGGGTCGGGCCGGGCAGGTTGTCGACAATCGTACAAGCCTGCCCCGGCCGGGTCACGCCACCGAGCGCTGCAACGGGACCTCGAGCAGCCGCCCGCCGCCGACGGCCTGCCGGCCGATGGCGCGCAGCGAGGCCCACATCGTGACCTGGTTCGCGGTGATCACCGGCTTGCCCAGGGCCTGCTCGAGGGGCTCGATGATGTCGTAGGTGGGGAGGTTGGTGCAGCTGATGAACAGCGCGTCGGCCTCGGGCCGGTCGACCGCCTTGACGATCGACACGACCTGCTCGTAGCCGACCCGCCAGATGTTGCCGAGCAGCCCGAGACCCTCGCTCGCGACGGTGCTCACACCGCTGTCGGCGAGGTAGGTCACCAACCGGTCGGTGACCGCGGCGATGTACGGCGTGGCGATGGCCAGGTTCTGCACGCCGAGCAGGTGCAGGGCGTCGACCAGGGCGCCGCTGGTGGTCGTGGCCTCGGGGGCGCCCGCCTCGATCATCGTCCGGCGGAGCACGAACTCGCCCGCCACGCCGCTGACGAAGCTGCCCGACGTGCACGCGAACGTGACCACGCCGGGCCGCGGCGTGAGCACGTCCCGGGTCGCCCGTCGCACCGCCCGCCGGTCGCCGACCGCGACGGCCATCTCGACCGTGACCGGCGTGGTGAAGAACGGCAGCCGGGTCAGGTACAGCGAGACGTCGTCCGGCGCCCAGCGCCAGAGCTCGCGGTCCAGCGCGAAGTCGAACGGGGCGACGACGCCGACCCCCGGTGTCTCGTCGCTCGCCTCGTCGGTGTCCGACGCGGAGCCGTGGTGGGCATCCGGGTCGACGAGACCGACGGAGAGTTCAGCGGGCATCGTGCTACTCCACTCGAACGCCCCGAGTAGACCGCCCTACTCGGAGGAACCCTCGGGGAGCCGCTCGTACACGAGCCGCTCTCCCACGCTGCCGGACCGCCACACGTCGTGACACGCCTCCGCCATCGCCGGCAGATTCTCCACGATCATGGCGTAGACGTTGCCGGGGACCCACCCCACGTCGCCGTTGAGCAGGAGGTTGTTCCGGCCGTAGAAGATGGCCAGGTCGATGCCGCCCGCGGCCTGATCGATGTCCTGGTCCTCCTTGAAGGAGGCGTCGAGCATGCCGCCGTGGAAGTCGAAGTAGCAGACGTCGCCCGGGATGGGGGTGACCGTCGGGTTCTCCTGGCCGATGGTCGGGCCGAAGCGCGGGACGATCGAGTAGACCTCGTTGCGGGCGTACTTCGCGTGCTGCGCCGGACCACCCAGCGGGCCGTCGGCCAGCGCCTCCCAGACCGCGGCGGTGGTCCGCGGGGCCTCCTTCTCGAGCAGCTCGGCCACGCAGGACACTCCGCGGCGCTCGAGGCTGATCCGGATGAACTTGGGCAACGCACACACCTCATACGGCGACAGGCAGCAGGACACCCCCGCGCAGGACGCGGATTGTTGACAATCATACGAGCGCTTCCTAGCGTGTCAATCGCCTCCCCCGCTTCCGGAAGGATCTTCGGCGTGCCCGTTCCCGCAGGTCAGCCCGTCATCGCCGTGCTGACCGGAGACGACCCACCGATCGGCCTCGACGAGCGCGCGGAGGGCGCCGAGATCCGTCTCGCCGGCCCGTCCGAGCTGGCCGGGGCGTTGTCGGGGGCGGACGTCCTGCTCGTCTGGGACTTCCTGTCCCCCGCAGTGCCCGACGCGTGGCGCGCCGCCGACACCGGCGCCGTCCGCTGGGTCCACACGGCCAGCGCCGGCGTGGACAAGGTCACGTTCCCGGAGATCCTGGAGCACCCCGCGCAGATCACGAACGCCCGCGGCGTCTTCGACCGGCCGATCGCGGAGTACGTGACCGGCGTGGTGCTGGCCTTCGCCAAGGACCTGCCGACCACACTGCGGCTGCAGGGCCGCCGCGAGTGGCGGCACCGCGAGACGTCCGCGGTGCACGGCCGCACCGCGGTCGTGGTCGGCAGCGGGCCGATCGGGCGGGCCATCGCGGACATGCTCGGCGCCGTCGGGCTGCGCACCGAGCTCGTCGGCCGCCGGGCCGGCGAGGGCGTGCACGCCTTCGACGCGTTGCCCGGGCTCCTCCCCTCCGCCGACGTCCTCGTGCTGGCCGCCCCGCTCACCGACGCCACCCGCGGGATGCTCGACAAGGCCGCCCTGGACCTGCTGCCGGACACCGCCCGGGTGGTCAACGTCGGCCGCGGCGGGCTCGTCGTCGAGCAGGACCTCGTCGCCGCGCTGCAGGGCGGCCGGATCGCCGGCGCCGCGCTCGACGTGTTCGAGACCGAGCCGCTGCCCGCCGACTCGCCGCTGTGGGAGATGGCGAACGTGATCGTCTCCCCGCACATGTCCGGCGACGTCGTGGGGTGGCGGGGCATGCTGGTGGACCAGTTCCTGGCGAACCTCGCGCGCTACCGGGCGGGCGAGCCGCTGCACAACGTCGTCGACAAGAGCCTCGGATACGTGAAAGGCACCTCGTGAGTACTGCTGACCTCTCCGCCACCGAGCTGCTCGCGGGCTACGAGAAGGGCGAGATCTCCCCGGTCCAGGCCACGCAGGACGCGTTGGACCGCATCGAGGAGCACGACGCGAAGGTCAACGCGTACACGCTGGTCGACGCCGACTCGGCGCTGGCCTCCGCCCGCGAGTCGGCGGAGCGGTGGCAGGCGGGCACTCCGGTCGGCCCGCTCGACGGCGTGCCGACCTCGATCAAGGACATCCTGCTCACCAAGGGCTGGCCGACCACGCGCGGCTCGTGGGTCGCCGTGCAGCCCGAGCCGTACGACGTCGACGGCCCGCCGGTCGCGCGGGTCCGCGAGGCCGGTGCCGTGCTGCTCGGCAAGGTGACCACGCCGGAGTACGCGTGGAAGGGCGTCACGGACTCGCCGCGCTGGGGCGTGACCACCAACCCGTGGGACGCCACGAAGACCGCGGGCGGCTCCTCCGGCGGGTCCTCCGCGGCCGTCGGGCTCGGGATGGGGGCGCTGTCGCTCGGGACGGACGCGGGCGGCTCCGTCCGGATCCCCGCCGCGTTCACCGGCACGGTCGCGCACAAGTCGACCTACGGCCGCGTCGCGCACCACCCGGGCAGCCCGTTCGGCACGCTGGCCCACGTCGGCCCGATGACCCGCACCGCGCTCGACGCCGCGCTGCTGCTGGACGTGATCGCCGGCTTCGACGCCCGCGACCCCTGGCTGCTCGACGCCCCGCCGCGCCCCTACGCCGAGCAGGCGACGGACGGTGTCGCGGGGCTGCGGATCGCGATCAGCCCCACGCTCGGCTACGTCGACGTGCACCCGGACGTGAGGTCCGCCTTCGAGGCCGCCGCCGAGGTGTTCGCGCGGTTGGGCGCGACCGTCGAGCGCGCGGACCCCGGCTTCTCGGACTGCGTGGAGCCCTTCCACGTCCTGTGGTTCGCCGGCGCGGCCAAGTGCCTCGAGCCGTATTCCGCCGAGCAGCGGTCGCGGATGGACCCGGCGCTGGTGGAGATCGCCGAGCAGGGGGCGCGGTACTCCGCGACCGACTTCCTGGGCGCCATGGCGGTGCGCAACGACATGGGCTCGCTGATGGGCGCCTTCCACCAGGAGTACGACCTGCTGCTCACCCCGACGCTGCCGATCCCGGCCTTCGAGGGCGGCCGCGAGACGCCGTCCGGTGAGGGGCGCTGGACGAGCTGGACCCCGTTCACCTACCCCTTCAACATGACCCAGCAGCCGGCCGCGAGCGTGCCCTGCGGGTTCACGAGCGAGGGGCTGCCGGTGGGCCTGCAGATCGTCGGGCCGCGGCACGCCGACGGCCGCGTCCTGGCCGCCGCCCACGCCTACGAGCAGGCCACCGACCACCACAAGCAGGTGCCGACCCTGCTCGGGTGACCCGGCTCAGGTGGCGTCGGGGTCGATCGGGGGGCGCTCGTCGGGGGCGAGCCGCTCGACGGGCCTCGCCGCCGGCGGGGCCGCGGGCGCGGTGTCGCTCGTGCCGCCGTGGGACCCGTTGCTGCCGTTGGCGCGCAGGGTGTTCACACCCAGCGGGTCCGGGTCGTCGTCGAACAGGGTGCGGCGCACGGCGGTGCGGGGGTTGAAGTTGCGCAGGCCGCGCAGGTCCTCGAGCGGCTTGCGCAGCTCGTCGAACTCCGGGCCCAGCTCGTTGCGCAGCTTCGTCTGCGCGCCGGTGGCGTACTCGCGCACCTGACGGACCGTCTTGCCGAGCCATGCCGCGGCGGACGGCAGCCGCTCGGGGCCGAGGATGAACAGCCCGGCCACGACGAGGACGAGGATCTCTCCCCAGCCGACGCTGTCGAACACGGGCCCAGCCTACGCGGTGTCAGTCCGACGCCAGCGTGGCGTTGACCGTCAGCGGCCGCCCGTCCCGCACGAGCTGGATCGGGACGACGTCGCCGGGGTTCTTCTCGCGCACCGCCACGATCAGCTCGTCGGCCCCCGCGATGTCCCGGTCGCCGACCTTGACGATCACGTCGCCCTCGACGATCCCGGCGCCGGCGGCCGCCCCGCCCGCCACGACGTTCTGCACCTGGGCGCCGTCGGCCTGCCCGTCCGTCACCGACCGGACGTTGACGCCGAGGTCGGCGTGGGTGACCCGGCCGGTCCGGACGAGCTCCTCGGCGATGGTGCGCGCGGTCTCGATCGGGATGGCGAAGCCGAGCCCGATCGAGCCGCCCTCGGACTGCCCCGATCCGCCGAGGCTGCGGATCGCCGTGTTGATCCCGACGACGGCCCCGGTCGAGTCCACGAGCGCGCCGCCGGAGTTGCCGGGGTTGATCGCCGCGTCCGTCTGCACGGCGTCGATGACCGCGACGTCGTTGCCGTCGCCGTCGAGCCGGACCGGGCGGTCGAGCGCGCTGACGATGCCGGTGGTGACGGTCCCGGCGAGCCCCAGCGGCGAGCCGATCGCGATCACCGCGTCGCCGACGGCGAGCGACCCGGAGGACCCGAACTGGGCGACCGTCGGGTTCGTGACCTGCACCTTCACCACGGCGAGATCGGTCTTGGGGTCGCGGCCGACGATCGCGGCAGGGGCCCGGCTGCCGTCGCTGAACACGGCCTGGACGGTGGAGCCCTGGGCGTCGGCGGCCGGCGCGACGACGTGGTTGTTGGTGAGGATGTAGCCCGCCGGGTCGATGACCACGCCGGAGCCGGTGCCGCCCTGCTGGCCCACCTTGATGTCGAGCGAGACGACGGCGGGCAGCACCCGGGCGGCGATGTCCGAGACCGAGCCGGGCGGCCGTTCCTTGCCCTCGATGGTGGTGGTCAGCGTGGCGCCGGGCTCGGTGAGCGAGTTCGCGCCCTCCGCGGTGTACCGGCCGACCAGGCCGCCGAGCGCGCCGATCAGGAGCGCGAGCACGCCGAGGATCGCGAGCGCCTTCGGCTCGACGCGGCGGCCGAACAGCACCTCACGGACGCTGAGCCGGGCGCCGGGTCCCGGCTCGGGCTCGGGTGCCGCGTCGCCCGCGGGCGGCGGACCGAGCTCGACCGGGCTCTCCGGGCGCCGCCACGGGTCCTCCCGGCCGTCCGTGCCGGCCGCGTCGCCGGTGGGCCAGAACGCGTCGTCGTCGCCGGGACGCTCACCGGCCGGGCCGGGCGGGCGCTGCAGGGTGGGCGCGTCGGCGCCGGGGCGGCCGAACGCGCTGGCCAGCGCCGCGGTGGGCGCGGGGGCGAGGGTGGAGCGGGCGCGCCCGTTGGTGGCGCCGCGGTCGGCGAAGGCGCCCTCGACGCCGCTCGGGCGGCCGAAGACCTCGGCGGAGTCCGGGTCGACGGCGGGCCGGTCCAGGCCGCGCGGCCCCAGCCGGGGCGGGTCCTCCCGGGGCGGCACGGCGGGGTCCGCCCCACCCGTCCCGCGCTCGTCGGCCGGGTCCTGCGCGTCGCTCATGGTGCGGACCAGCCTGCCCGACGGACGGTGAAGTCCGCGTAGCCGGGCGCGATCACCCCGCGATCAGCGCTCGGTGCGCGGCTCGCTCGCCGGTGCGGGCGGGGTCGGCACGGCGGACGGCGGCGTGCTGTTCCGGATCGCGGCGGGCTGGAAGGTGGCGCCCGTGCCGAGCCGGGCCGCGCCGTCCGAGCCGGCCGGGCCGCCCAGCACGCTGCCGCCGAGCACGCCGCGCTCGGGCTGGGCCGGCGCGCCGGGGGCGGACGAGGGCAGCACGCCGAAGGCGAGCGCGCCGAGCGCGAGGCCCGACGCCGCGGCTGCACCGACTCGTGACCCAACACCCTGCCGTCGAGGAACGCCTCCGGCATGATGTCGCAGACGATGCCGATGTGCTGGCCGTGCGGCGTG
>NZ_JBEZDN010000096.1:0-30853 GCF_040648315.1 Pseudonocardia sp. NPDC049154 | reverse complement strand
CAGCACGGCGACACCGCCGCGGGGCGCCCGCGCGGCGAGCCGGGCGCACACGGCCGCGGGGTCGTCGTGCTGGCCGCGCACCGGCCCCTCGTACCCGTCGAGCCGTTGCGGCTGGTGCTGCCGGTCGACCCGTTCGCCCTGAGCCCGCTGCGCGAGACGGTCACGCGCTGGCTGGAGGCGGTGGGCGTGGCGCCGAGGACGGTCGTCGCGGCGCCGATGGTGGTCTCGGAACTCGCCGCGAACGCCATCGAGCACGCCTACCCCGGGGGCTCCGGTGGCGAGATCCGGGTGGGCGCCGAGCTGACCGGGGCCGGGCTGCGCATCACCGTCGCCGACGACGGCACCTGGCAGCCCCAGAAGGACGCCGGGCCTGACGACGAGGGCGGCTTCGGGCTCGCCGTGGTCGGCGACCTGTGCGACGCCCTGGTCGTGGAGCCGGGGCCGGCGGGGACGACGGTCACCGCAGTGCTGGCGGTCGGCAGGCCGGTCGCGGTCGGCGACACGCCACGCCCCGGCCCGGCCGCGGTGCCCGAGATGTTCACCGTCCGGTCCGGCGAGGCCCCGGGCGTGCTTCACGTGCGCGGCGACGTCGACCTGCCGGCCGTCGTCACGCTGCGGGCGGCGATGCTTGCCGCGGCCGCGGACGGGGCGCGGTGCGTCCTCGACCTGTCCGCCACCACCCTGTTCGCCAGCGCCGGGGTGCGGCTGCTCCACCAGCTCGACCCCGGCACGGACCTGTGCGTGGTCGCGCCGCCCGGCAGCGTCGCGCGACCCGTGCTCGAGCTGACGGGGCTGGCGCACCTGCTGAGCGACCGGGCCGAGAGCGCCTGACGGCGGGCCGCGCTCGGTCGCGGCCCGCCCCGAGGACGGCGTTCCCGGCCGTCAGCCGGTGTGGCCGGCCGTCAGCCGGTGTGGCCGACGTGCGCGGCGCCGGCCTCCGCGCCCACGTGCTCGCGGGCCTCGACGGCCTCCCGGTACACCTGCTCGACGGCGGCGGTCAGCCGGTCGCGGCCGTACCGGGACACCGCCCGGTCCCGGCCCGCGATGCCGAACGCCAGCGGCACGGCGCCCTCCCGGAGCAGGGCGCGCAGCGCCTGGGCCAGGACGTCGGGCCGGGCGGGCGGCACCAGCACGCCCGTGACCTGGTCGACCACCGTCTCGGCCAGCGCGCCGACGGCCGACGCGACGACCGCCCGGCCGCACGCCATCGCCTCCAGCGCGACCATGCCGAAGCTCGTCCGGTGAGGCACGTGGACGAGCGCGTCCGCGGAGCGCAGCAGCGCGGGCACCGTCCCCCGGCGCACGGCCCCGAGGAAGCGGACGCGGCGCTCGACGCGGGCCGCCCGGGCCACGGTGTGCAGCCGGGCCAGCTCGCGGTCCCGCGCGGGATCGATCTCCGGGTCGTCCGTCCGCGGCCCGCCGGCGACCAGCAGCTCGGCCTCCGGGACGGTGCGCAGCGCGCGGATGACGTCCTGCACGCCCGCCTCCTCGTCGAGGCCGGCGACGGCCAGCAGCCGGGGGTGCTCGCCGCGGCGCAGCGTCGGCCCCTCGGGCTGGAAGGTCTCGGTGTCGACGCCGTAGGGCACCACGCGGACCGCGGAGCGCCGGGCCCCGAGCCGCACGAGGGCGAAGACGTCGTCCTCCCCGCTCGCGACGACCCGGTCGGCGCGGGCGACGAGCACGTGCTCGGCCGAGGCGCGGCCCCGGGTGTCGACGGACGGGTCGACCGGGCGCTCGCCGACCCCGGGCAGGGTCACGACGAACGGCAGGCCGAGCTCGCGGGCGGCAGCCGCGGCGGCCAGGCCGGCGGTCCAGGAGTGGGAGTGCACCACGTCCGGCCGCGCGGCGCGCCAGCGGCGCTCCAGCTCCTCGGCCAGCACCGGCACCTGGGTGACGAGCCGGTCCTCGGGCAGCGGCGTGGCCGGGCCGGCGTCGACGTGCCGGACCTCCAGCCGCTCGGCCGGGCGCGCGACGGGCTCCTGGTCCGGGGAGTCCCGGCGGACCAGGACGGTCACCTCGTGACCCGCCGCGGCCAGACCGCCGCCGAGCCCGGCGAGGTGCTCGCTCAGCCCGCCGTGGCCCGCCCTGCCGGGCTCGGCCAGTGGGCTGCACCGGTCACAGACGATCTCGACGCGCACCGCGGCTCCCCTCGTTCGCGTCGTGCGACCGCGGGGGTCCGGCCGCACCCGGTACTTCTCCCCCCGGGACCGTACGGAGGTGCGGGCCGGCACGCCAACGCTGGTCGACGAGCGGTGCGGCGCAAGGGATCACGCGCCGCCTTCAGGCGCTGCGGTCAGCCCGCCCGGACGCCGGGTACGGCGTCGCCCCCGGAGGCGCTGTCGGGCGCGGCGGGGTCGTCGAAGCCGTCCGCCCCGGCCGCCACGTGGTCGCGCTCGACGCGGTCGTCCTCGACCCGCTCGTGACGCCCGTCGCCGTGCCGGCCGGAGGGCCGGGGGCGCGGGTCGTCGGTCTGCGCCGTCTCGGTCGGGCCGCCGTGCGGCACGCCGTAGTGGTCGAACAGCGCCGCCTCGGCCTCCTTGCCGATCTTCCCCTCGGGCACCTCGGGCGCGGTCCGCAACTGCTCGGCGCCGTAGGGCACGTGGAGCTCGCCCTCCTCGATCATCCCGCCGGCCAGCGGCAGGGCGGTGCGCCGCGAGCCCGACAGGCCGCCGCTCAGCACGACCCACTCGGGCCGCTGCGTCTCGTCGTCGACGTAGACGGCGTCGACGGCGCCGAGCTCGGCACCGTCCCGGTCCCGCACCGTCAGCCCCTGCACGCGGGCGGGGTCGTCGAGGTCCGCCATGGCTACCTCCTCGGATCTCGCCGCCGGGATCCCCCGGGCGGCACGCGGTCAACACGGCGATACACCGCGGGATGCCCGGCCGGCCGCGTCGCACACCCGCCGTGGGTCGCCTCACACCACCCGGTGGTTGAGAGCCCGCATGATCGGGCACACGAAGAGGTGGGCGTGCGCAGCTGGATCGAGGGCTGGCCGGTCTACCGGCAGGTGACGGGACCGGACCGGCTCGGCCGCGGCACCGCCTCGCGGTCCGACGGGACCGAATCCCTGCGCGCCCGCACCCAGGACGCCGACCGCGTCACGCAGTCGATCTGCCCCTTCTGCGCCGTCGGCTGCGGCCAGCGGGTCTTCACGCGCAACGGGCGGGTCACCCACGTCGAGGGCGACCCCGACTCCCCGATCAGCCGCGGGCGGTTGTGCCCCAAGGGGTCGTCGACGCTGTCGCTGGTCACCTCGCCCGACCGGGTCACCACGGTCCGCTACCGGCGCCCGCACGGCACCGAGTGGGAGGACCTCGACCTCGACACCGCGCTCGACATGATCGCCGACCGCGTCCTCGACACCCGCCGCCGTACCTGGCAGGAGACGGACGACGAAGGCCGGTACCTGCGCCGCACCATGGGCATCGCGAGCCTCGGAGGAGCGACCCTCGACAACGAGGAGAACTACCTCATGAAGAAGCTCTACACCGCCCTGGGCGCGGTGCAGATCGAGAACCAGGCCCGCATTTGACACTCCTCCACGGTTCCCGGTCTGGGGACCTCCTTCGGTCGCGGCGGCGCGACGAACTACCAGCAGGACCTGGCGAACTCCGACTGCATCGTCATCCAGGGCTCGAACATGGCCGAGGCCCATCCGGTGGGCTTCCAGTGGGTCATGGAGGCGAAGAAGCGCGGCGCCACGGTCATCCACGTGGACCCGCGGTTCACTCGCACCTCAGCGCTGGCGGACCTGCACGTCCCGATCCGGGCGGGCACGGACATCGCGTTCCTCGGCGGGCTGATCCGGTACGTCCTGGAGACCGGGGCCTACTTCGAGGACTACGTCCGCGCCTACACCAACGGGCCGATGCTGCTGCGTGAGGACTTCGCCGACACCGAGGACCTCGACGGGCTGTTCTCCGGCTTCGATCCGGAGACCGCCACCTACGACACCGAGACCTGGCAGTACGAGGGGACGACCGCGCCCTCGGCCGCGGGCGACCGGGACCTCGACGTCCACGAGACCGAGCGCGGCGAGATGCCCGGTTCGGGCGGGGCGCCGATCGCGGCCGACCCGGAGCGCGACGACACCATGCAGGACCCGCGCTGCGTGCTGCAGGTGCTGCGCCGGCACTACTCCCGGTACACGCCGGAGAAGGTGCACGAGATCTGCGGCATCCCGGTGGCGACCTTCCACCGGGTCGCCGAGGCCCTCGTCCGGAACTCGGGCCGGGACCGGACCAGCGCCTTCGCCTACGCCGTGGGCTGGACCCACCACACCGTCGGGGTGCAGTACATCCGCGCGGCCTCTGTGCTGCAGGCGCTGCTGGGCAACATCGGCCGGCCGGGCGGCGGGATCCTGGCGCTGCGCGGGCACGCGAGCATCCAGGGCTCCACGGACATCCCGACGTTGTTCGACCTGCTGCCGGGCTACATCCCGATGCCGCACGCCCACCGCGACGAGGGCCTGCAGCACTTCATCGAGTCCAACGCGGGCACGAAGGGCTTCTGGGCCGATCTCGACGCCTACGTCGTCAGCCTGCTCAAGGCCTGGTTCGGCGACGCGGCCACCGCGGACAACGACTACTACTTCGACCACCTCCCCCGGCTGACCGGCGACCACTCGTCGTTCCGCACGGTCATGGACCAGGCCGACGGGAAGGTCCCCGGCTACTTCGTGGTCGGCGAGAACCCGGCGGTCGGCACGGCCAACGCGCGGATGCAGCGCCACGGCCTGGCGAGCCTGGAGTGGCTCGTCGTCCGCGACCTGAACATGATCGAGACGGCCACGTTCTGGAAGGACGGGCCGGAGATCGAGACCGGCGAGATGCGGACCGAGGACATACGAACCGAGATCTTCTTCCTGCCGGCCGCCGCCCACACGGAGAAGGACGGCACCTTCACCAACACCCAGCGCCTGCTGCAGTGGCACCACAAGGCCGTCGAGCCGCCGGGCGACTGCCGCAGCGACCTGTGGTTCTACTTCGAGCTCGGCAGGCGGATCAAGGCGCGGGTCGCCGACTCGGACGACCCGCGCGACCGGCCACTGCAGGACCTGACCTGGGACTACCCCGTCGACGCCGCCGGTGAGCCCAGTGCCGACGCGGTCCTGCGGGAGATCAACGGCGTCGACGCCGACGGCAGGGCCCTCCCGGGCTACACCGCGCTGAAGGCCGACGGGTCCACCAGCTCGGGCTGCTGGATCTACTGCGGCGTCTACGCCGACGGGGTCAACCGGTCCGCACGCCGCAGGCCCGGCGCGGAGCAGGACCTCATCGCCTCCGAGTGGGGCTGGGCCTGGCCGATGAACCGCCGGGTGCTCTACAACCGCGCCTCCGCCGACCCCGACGGCAACCCGTGGAGCCAGCGGAAGAGGCTCACCTACTGGGACGGGGCGACGTGGGCCGGGCCAGACGTCCCGGACTTCCCCGCCGACACCCCGCCGGACTACGTGCCGCCGCCAGGCGCCCACGCGGCGAAGGCGATCGGCGGCGCCGAGCCGTTCGTCATGCAGGCCGACGGACGGGCCTGGCTGCACGCCCCCGCCGGGCTCGCCGACGGCCCGATGCCCACGCACTACGAGCCGGAGGAGTCGCCCGTCGGCAACGCCCTGTACGGGCAGCGGGCCAATCCCGCCCGGCAGCGGTTCGAGCGGGCGGACAACCCGTACCACCCGGAGCCCGGGACACCCGGCGCCGCGGTCTACCCGTACGTCTTCACGACGTTCCGGGTCACCGAGCACCACACCGCGGGCGGCATGAGCCGGTGGACGCCGTACCTGAACGAGCTGCAACCCGAGATGTTCCTCGAGGTCTCCCCCGAGCTCGCCGCCGAGCGCGGGCTGACGCACGGCGGGTGGGCGCACGTCGTCACGGCCCGGTCGGCGATCGAGGGCCGGGTGCTGGTGACCGAACGGGCGAAGCCGCTGCGCCACGGCGACACGGTGATCCACCAGATCGGCGTGCCCTGGCACTGGGGCCCGAACGGGCTCTCCACCGGCGACGCGGCCAACGAGCTGCTCGGCGTGTCCCTGGACCCGAACGTGCACATCATGGAGACCAAGGCCGCCACCTGTGACATCCGCCCCGGCCGGCGCCCGCGCGGGCCGGAGCTGGTCACGTACCTCGCCGACCGCCGGCGACAGGCCGGCCTGGAGGAGGAGCCACGGTGAACTCCCTGTCCGGCCCCCTCGCGGACCCGTCGGCCGACGCCGGCTACGCGGACGGGCACCCGCCGCGCGTCGGCTTCTTCACCGACACCAGCGTGTGCATCGGCTGCAAGGCCTGCGAGGTCGCCTGCAAGGAGTGGAACGCCCTGCCGGCCGACGGCGTGGGCGACCACGGCGCCGCGGGCGACGTCCTGGGGCTGACCGGGATGAGCTACGACAACAGCGGCGGGCTCGGCGCGAGCACGTACCGGCACGTCGCGTTCGTGGAGCAGCGGGTCCCGGCGCGGGACTCCACGCCGGTGGAGCTCGGGATGCCGGCCATGGAGCTGCCGGGGGCGGTGCGGCCGGGCGGGGACCGGGAGGACGCCACCGAGGTCCGGTGGCTGATGTCCTCGGACGTCTGCAAGCACTGCACCCACGCCGCCTGCCTCGACGTCTGTCCCACCGGGTCGCTGATCCGCACCGAGCACGGCACCGTGCTGGTGCAGGAGGACATCTGCAACGGGTGCGGGTACTGCATCCCCGCCTGCCCCTATGGCGTGATCGACCAGCGGCAGGGCGACGGGCGGGCGTTCAAGTGCACGATGTGCCAGGACCGGCTCGGCGCCGGCCTGGCCCCGGCGTGCGCCACGGCCTGCCCCACCGAGTCCATCCAGTTCGGGCCGCTCGACGAGCTGCGCGAGCGGGCCGACGCCCGGCTGGCCGAGCTGCACGACCGCGGGGTCGGCGAGGCCCGGCTCTACGGCCGCGACCCCGACGACGGGGTCGGCGGCGACGGCGCCTTCTTCCTGCTGCTCGACGAGCCGGAGGTCTACGGGCTGCCGCCGGACCCGGTCGTCACCACCCGGGACCTGCCGTCGATGTGGCGGCACGCCGCGGGTGCCGCGCTGGCCGTGGCGGGCGCCGTCGCGGCCGCGTTCCTGGGCGGCCGGCGGTGAGCGCGCCGGAGCACCGCACCGCGGCCGGGACCCCGCGGAGGCGGCGGAGGGGGAAGGGACGCGGCGAGCGGCTGATGGTGCCGGAGGCCGAGTTCACCTCGTACTACGGCCGGCCGATCATCAAGCCGCCGGTGTGGAAGGTTCCGGACGTCCCCGCCTACCTCTACCTCGGCGGGCTCGCCGGGGTGTCCGCGCCCCTCGCGGCGCTCGCCGACCTGACCGGGCGGCCCGGGCTGCGGCGGCTGGGGCGGATCGCGGCGGCGGGCGGTGCGACCCTCAGCGTCGGGTTCCTGGTCCACGACCTGGGCCGGCCGGAGCGCTTCCTGCACATGCTGCGGGTGCTGAAGGTGACCTCGCCGTTGTCGGTCGGGTCGTGGATCCTCGCCCCGTTCGGGGCGCTGTCGGCGGCGACGGCCGCGGCCGAGGTCCTGGGCGTCACCCCCCGGCTGGCGCGCACGTCGGGCCTGGCCGCGGGGGCCCTCGGTCCCGCGCTGACGACGTACACCGCGGTGCTGGTCGCCGACACCGCCGTGCCGGCGTGGCACGAGGGGTTCCGCGAGCTGCCGTTCGTGTTCGCGGGAAGCGCGATGGCGTCGGGCGGCGGGGCCGGGCTGCTCGCGCGGGGCGACGTCACGCCCGCGCGGCGTGTCGCGGTCGCGGGGGCCGTGCTCGAGCTGGTGGCCACCTCCGTGCTGGAACGCCGGATCGGCTTCGCGGCCGAGGCCTACCGGCGCGGCCGGGCCGGCGCCGTGCTCACAGCGGCCCGCGCGGGGACGGTCGTCGGTGCCCTCGGCGCACTCGCCACGGGTGCCGTGCGCGGCCGGCGCGGTCGCGTGCTGGGCGCCGCCGCGGGCCTGCTGCTCAACGCCGCCTCCGCCGCCACCCGCTACGGGATCTTCGAGGCGGGCATGGCCTCGGCCCGCGACCCCGAGTACACCGTCCGCCCGCAGCGGGAACGTCTCGAGGCGCGGCGGGTGGGGGCCGCCCCCGGCCTGGACCAGCCGGGCTGAGACCGGCGGGCGGTCACGTCGCCGTCCGGGTCGCGGCCGGGGTCACCGGCTGCGCCGGCGACACGACCGGGGCGATCGGGTGGGCCGGGCCGACCGTGGCCGACGGGTGCGCCGGCGGGACGACCGGGCTCATGGGGTGCGCGGCCGGCGCGGCAGGCGTGCCGCGCGTACTCCGCCGAGTCGACGGCCCCGCGGCTCGTGTCAGTCGCTCCAGCCGGCCTGCCGCGGGGAGAGGGTTTCCTGCGGCAGCAGGCCGGCCGGGTAGCGACGGCGCGGGCACCCGCCGTCGCAGGGGTGCTCGACCGATGGGCCGTACGTGTGAGTCCGGACGCCCAGGCTCAAGCCTGGCTAGGCGGAGGGCGCGGATCGGGACCTGTGGCACTGACTCGATCTTCCGGTGTCGCCTACCGTGCCACTGAAGATTGTTCTAGCCCGAGGGGGTGGCCAGTATTCACGGCGAGCCGAGGTTGGTCGACCTCGATCGCGCTGAGTGCCTGACCCTCCTCGCCAGTGAGGGCGTCGGGCGAGTCGTGGTCACCCAGAAGAGCCTGCCGGCCGCGCACCCGGTCCACTACGTGCTCGACGGTGAAGAGGTCGTCTTCCGCACGCCCCGTGGCAGCACGCTCGCAGCTGCGGTCCTGCATGCGGTCGTGGCGTTCCAGGCTGACGACGTCGATCTCGAGGGTCGGAGCGGGTGGACGGTCTACGGGATCGGCGAGGCCTACGAGGTAGTCGAGCCGGGACGACTGGACGCCCTGCAGCGGGCGCTATCGCCTTGGTGGGGCACCGACGCCACCGCGCACACGATCTCGATCCCGCTGCAGATCCTGCACGGCCGGCTGACGCCGACATAGGACGAACTCGTACGCGGTCATGGGGTGGAACCTGAAGGTGCGCTCGAACGTCGCCGCCGCAAGCCCCCTCGCTGGGACGGACCACGATCGTCGCGTCGATGTCGAGCACCAGCACCTCCAGATCGCGCCGGCGGCGCGCACGGGTGGGAACGCCCGATCACGGGTTCGGCGTGCTGGGCCCACACCAGCTCACGTACCCGAGCCCGCGCCGCCGCCACGGCCGCGCGAGCCCGCTCGTCGAGGCGGTCGCGCAGTCGCCAGCAGGTCGGGTCCGATGCCAACTGTCCGAACAGCGCCGCCTGCTCGGCCAGCACCTCGATGTCGGAGATCGTCGTCGCGCCATCGGCGAGTGCCACGCCAGATCGACCAGCGGCCGACCCGGATCATGGCGGGCCCGCGGCCGCCGGAGCCGCCCAGCGCCTCGGTGAGGTGCGCGGTCAGGATGGTTCGGTCCGCGACATCGGCCAAGAGTCGGGACCCGACGTTCGGGTGGTCGTAGCCTCCGCTCGGAAAGTGCCTCCTCGACCCCGGCGGACATGGCCCTCAGAAATCCCTGTCTTAGCTGGCCAACAGGCTGTCGCACTCGCGCAGCTCGTAGACCGTGCGATGGCGGGAGGACCGTGTCACTTGCGGCCCGTGCAGCGCTCAATCCCGAGTCAAGGCGTCGATGCACACCGTGATGGCCAGGATTCTTACCTCGTCCTGGCCGGGCAGGATCTCGACCCCGTAGGTGTCCCTGAACCGGAACCACTTCTTCGAGACGGTGGCGACCGTGTCGCCGTCGTCGTCGATCTCGTACTCATGGTCGACGAGGTTCCCGTGGGCGCTCAGGTCGTGACCTCCATCAACATCGATCTTGAATCGGTCCCGCACGCCGACGAGGGCCTTATGAACGGTTGCGTTGCCGCTCGGCTGTTCGATCTCCATCGTCTGGCGCACGCGGGCCTTGCGCTCCTGGATCTTGGCCGCCTCCTGACCAGACACGTCGCGTAGCACGAACGTGTCGCGCACCCGGACCGCCTTGCCGTCGACTTTGAACGCGCGTCGCCCGGTTTCGTCCTCGATCCAGTAGTCGTCGCCGATCGACAACAGCTGTTCACGCATTCGATAGCGCCGAACATCCGAGTTGTCGTCCTTCCGCAGTCGATCCCGCAATCCCATGCCTGTTCCTCCAGTGGTGACGTAGCGAGACTTTGTTCGGATACCGAGCCCGAGCACGGCCGGGCCCGAAGTCCCTGTCGGTCGTACCCATGGCCTGGCTTGCACTTACCGCGGACCCACAGACCTTTCGCGTCCTGGCCAGGCGAACGGCACGGCTGCACAGGAAGCGCCCTGAGGGCGAGCGCCTCGGCCTTCAGGGCCGTCCGGCCGGCCGCCCGACCCCATGGTCGCGGAAGAGATTGGCGATGACTGCGTCCAACGCGACCAGGGAGCAGTTGAACCCGAAGGTCCAGAACACTCGTCCCGCCCGAGGTTTGCCACGTAGTTCGCCCTCCCTTCGGCTTGTCGCCGATTTCGTCACTGCCGTGCGGTCGCGACCCTCGCGATCTCGGCCGGGTCGACGAGATGGGAGTGGTCGTCCTCGCCCACGTCGATCTGAACGACGTCGATGCGCCCGTTGAACCTGCTCGAGTCTCCGTACGCAGGGCTGACCGGCACCCCGTAGTCGTCACCGATGTCGGTGGTCTCGTCCGCGGAGAAGATCATCGGCTGAGTCCTGTCGACGCGACCGGAGCCGACACTGCGACCGTCGAGGTAGAGGTTGACGTCGCCGCCCTTTGCGAGGCCGCCGCCGTCGTAGACGAACTCGGCCCGGATCTGATGGCTACCCGACGCCGGGAGCTCCTCCTTCGCCTCGGTCACGAACTCCTGCATGCCGAGCAGGTTGTAGACGAAGGCGGCCCGTCCCCGCTTGATGTAGAGCGCCCAGCCACCGAACCGTCCGCCCTGCGCCACCAGCACCCCGTTCGGCGGACCCGCGGACGGCGAATCGAACACGGCAGTGACGCTGAACGACCGGTTCTTGACGTCGAGGACGCTGTTCTCGCTCAGTCGCTTCATCCCGGGGAACAGCACCTGGGTCGTACCGGTGACCAGCTGTGGACGACCGGCGATGGTCGCGTTGAGCCGTTCGAACCGGCGGTCGTCGATGGGCAGGACGTTGTACTTCACCGCTTCGATCAACCACAGCCGCTGCAGCGCCACGAGTCGGTCAGGCAGCGTGGCCGCAAGATCCCGCGACTGCGTCCAGTCGGTCGATCCGTCGTAGAGTTCCCACACGTCCTCGTCCAGCGGCGGCAGGGTCTCTGTCGGCAGCCACGGCGTGCTGTGCCGGGTGACGGCACTCCACCCCTTGTAGTAGATGCCCCGGTTGCCGGCCATCTCGAAGTACTGCAGCTCATGCCGCTCGGGAGCGTCCGGCTCGTTGAAGCTGTAGAGCATGCTGACGCCCTCGATCGGAGCCTGCTGGACCCCGTTGACGAACTGGGGCTCGGGCAGCCCGGCCGCCTCGAGCACCGTCGGAGCCACATCGATGACGTGGCAGAACTGCGACCGCTTCTCGCCCTTGCCGCCGATACCCGCCGGCCAGTGCACGATCGTGCCGTTACGAGTGCCACCCCAGTGCGAGGCGACCTGCTTCGTCCACTGGTAGGGCGAGCACATCGCCCACGCCCACCCCACCGAGTAGTGGTTGTACGCCCCCTGCGTGCCGAGCTTGTCCTTCATCGCGACCATGAACTCGGGCGTCTCGATCGAGGCCAGTCCGTTGAAGTTCGCCATCTCGTTGAACGCGCCGTTGACCGTTCCCTCGGCGGACGCCCCGTTGTCACCGATGATGTAGTAGACGAGCGTGTTGTCCAGCGCGCCGATGGTCTCCAGCGTGTCGATCAGCCGCCCGACGTGGTGATCGGTGTGCTCCAGGAACCCGGCGTATATCTCCATCTGACGTTCCAGCACCGGCTTGAGCGCCTCGTCCATCTCCGCCCATGCCGGGATGACATCAGGCCGCGGGGTCAGCTCCGCGTCGGCAGGCACCACCCCTGCTTGTTTCTGCCGTTCCAGAATGGCCGAACGCTGGGCGTCCCAGCCGTCGGCGAACTGACCGGCGTACCGGTCCGCCCATTCCGGCGGCACGTGGTGCGGCGCATGCGTCGCTCCGGGCGCGAAGTACATGAAGAACGGCTTGTCCGGCGCTAGCGCCTTCTGCGTGCGCACCCAGTCGATGGCACGGTCGGCGAGGTCCTCGGTCAGGTGGTAGCCCTGCTCGGGTGTCCTCTCCGGCTCGACCGGGGCCGTCCCCTCGTACAGCGCCGGGTAGTACTGGTTGTTCTCTCCGCCGATGAAGCCGTAGAAGTACTCGAAACCACCCCCGCCGGACGGCCACGCGTCGAACGGTCCGACCGGCGAGGTCTGCCACGGCGGCACTTCGTGACACTTGCCGAACTGAGCGGTCGAGTAGCCGTTGAGCTTCAGCGTCATGGCCAGAGCAGCCTTGGTGTTCGGCCGCAGCCCGTTCGAGCCCGGAGCCGCCGTCGCGGTCTCGGTGATCAGACCCATGCCGACCGAGTGATGGTTGCGTCCACTGAGCAGTGCGGCTCGCGTCGGCGCGCACAGTGCGGTGGTATGGAAGCGGGTGTAGCTGAGCCCGTCGCGCTGCAACCGCTCCGCCGTCGGCATCTGCGCCGGCCCACCGAAGGCGCTCCCGGCTCCGAACCCCACGTCGTCGAGCAGCACGATGAGCACGTTCGGGGCACCCTCGGGAGGAAGCAACGGCTCGATCGGCGGGAACACCGAGTCCGGGTCCTTTGCGTCATAGGTGACCAGACCGAGATGCTGACGATCAGGAATCGGCAGCACCCCTCGACGCGCGCCCAGACGATCCGCCATAGCCATCCACTCCTCGCCCACACGCCCGACATCGTCAGCGACCTTGCGCGCCACGGAGCCCACGTGAATCACCTGGCGCAGGTGAACACCCCGATTCGGGGAACAGCCCCCTCCCCCACCTGCGACTGCCCCGATGACGGCGTGCCCCGGTCGGGCATCCGTCCCCTGCCTCCATCGACCGGTTGTCCTGCCCTGGGGTCGCGACACGAGCCCTCGCGGGCAGCAGGTAGGGCGCAGCGGCGCCGGCTGTGCCCTGCTTCACCAAGAGCGGGACAGAGTCCCGGCGCGCGGAAGCATCGCCCAGACGATCTTCCCCTGTACGGTCGGGAGGAACCCCCAGTTGGCGCTGAAGGCGTCCACCATGATCAAGCCGTAGCCGTCGGATCGCCGGCACGATGCCTGCCGTCCTCGGTCGGCCGGCACCGGTTGATCAGGTGAGCCGTCGGCCACTTCGATCTGGACGCGGTCGCGAAGACGCACCACCAGCTCGAGGGTCGGGCACGCATGCTCGATCGCGTTGGCGACCAGCTCCGAGACGATGATCTGCCCTGCTCGGGAGACCTCGTCCTGCCCCCAGCGGTCACAGGCGTACTCCACGATGTCGCGTGCTTGACATGACGCGCTGGCATCGAACGGGAGGCTCACGGCGAACGAACGGGGGGTGGGGTCGTACTCGAGGCTTGCTCGGGCCTGCTCAACGGTGTCGAAGATGCCGAGGAAACGGGCGCCGAGCTGGCGAAGCCGCGCGCGGACCGCCGTGGATGCACCGGCCAGCGCGACCCGAAGACCGTATTCCCGTTCCGCCCGCCGAGCGATCATGGGAAGGATCAGAAGGCCGAGTTCGTCGCCGAGCCGAAGATCACTCAGATCCAGAACGAGACCCAGAAGTGCCTCCGGCAGGATCTTGGCCGTTTCGACCTCGACCAGCGGGGCGTTGACCAGGCACAACTCGCCCCCGACACGCAGAACCGGAACCGGACGGAAACCCTCGGACGAGCGGTCAACAGTTATTGCCGGTCTGTCGTCCACGGACCCTCCACCGGGCCGGACCCTCCACGCAGACGCTGTCTGGGCGCCGGAACCCGAGATCAGGCTAGACCGTGTGAGGGCCCGGCGCCTTGCTCGCAACTCGGCGCGGGTCACCGCCACGGCGGTGGCGATGCCGCAGTCCCCGGACGATCGTGCTCGCGCAGGTGGCAGGGATCAGGGCTCCTGTGGGGCTTGCCGAAACGCGGCCGTCCTGTCCCGCCGTCACCGCTCCGGCGAAGGAGTAGGATCGGGGTTGTCGAGAGCATCTCGCACGTGGGCGGTCGAGCCCCGTCGTCCTCGACGAAAGCCCCAGACCCGTCGGTCAGCTGCCGGGGGACGGGAGCACCGACATGATGTCGGCACCCACCACTCCACGAAGGGCGACGCAGGCGAGGCCCGCCGTGGTTCGTCATGAGCCGCTGCGGTTGCGGTTGAAGCCGAAGGCGGCGACCACGGGCTACGTGGACGGTGGCTGGTGGCCACGGTCCCGCGACCTCGCCGTCGAGCTGCCGGGCCTGCTGGAGGTGCTGGCGGTCAGGCTGGGGCGAATTGAGCGGGTCGGCTACCACCTGACCGCGTGGCCCCCGACCGTCAGGAAGATCAGCTGTGGCGGCAGCGTGGTGCGGCTGGCGGGTTACCGCACGCAGCACGCCGACACGATGGACGTGCTCGGGGCACGGCAACGGGTCACGCTGCTCGTGGTGCCCCCGGAGGCGTCCGCGCCGGCCGCGCATGCGGCGCTGATGGCAGCCGGGCACCGCGGCAACACCGACCACGTCGAGGCGTTGCTCCGGTCCGTTCGGACCACGTCGGAGGTCCTGGACAGCGCGGACGCCGAGGCGGAGGCGGCGCAGCAGCGCTGGGAGCTCGACGGCGGGTCGGTGTCGGTCGGCGTGGGACCCACTGCGTAGTCGGCGTCGCCAGCGGGTCGGCGTCACCGCCGGCTGTGGCGGGCCGGACACCTTCACCGGCCCGTCGCGGCCACCCGGACTGGTCTTGTCGGGCGCTGCCCGGCGTCGGTGCCGACATGACGAGCTGAGTGACGAGTAGCCCGCATGACGACCGCCTCGTCGCTCGCCCACCCCCACCAGGGCTGCTCGCCCGGTTGCACCTCTCAACGGAGCAGGATCATGAGCTTCACCGTTATTGCCGTCGTAGTGCTGGTTGTCGTACTGATCCTCCTCGCGTTGGCGGTGCGGATCGTCAAGCAGTACGAGCGAGGGGTGTTGTTCCGGTTCGGCCGCGTGCGGGGCCTTCGGGAGCCGGGCCTTCGCTTGATCATCCCGCTTGTCGACGTGCTGCACCGGGTGTCGCTGCGCGTGGTGACCATGCCGATCCAGTCGCAAGGAATCATCACCCGTGACAACGTCAGCGTGGACGTCTCGGCTGTCGCCTACTTCCGGGTGGTCGACGCGGTGAAGTCGGTCGTGGCCATCGAGAACGTGGACGCCGCCATCAACCAGATCGCGCAGACCACGCTACGCAAGGTCGTCGGCCAGCACACCCTCGATGAGACGCTGTCGGAGACCGACCGGATCAACCGAGGCATCCGGGAGATCCTCGATGTGACCACTGTGGACTGGGGTGTGGAGGTCACGCTGGTCGAGCTCAAAGACATCCAGCTGCCTGACAGCATGAAGCGGGCCATGGCGCGGCAAGCCGAGGCCGAGCGCGAGAAGCGCGCCAAGATCATCAACGCCGAGGGCGAATCGCTTGCCGCCGCCGCGCTGGGCGATGCCTCGGACCTGATGATGGCTCACCCGCTGGCCCTGCAGCTGCGGAACCTTCAGAGCCTGGTCGAGATCGGCGTGGACAAGAACACGACGGTCGTGTTCCCGGCGGCGTTGATGAGCACGATCGGTGAGCTCGGCGCATTCCTGGCCAGGGAGAGCCACGCTGCCGGGGCGGGAGCTAAGGTGATACCGACCCAGCCGGCGACCCCGACCAACGGCGCAGCGGTCGGGTCCCCCCCGGCCTGAGCGGCCCACCCGCCGCGCCTGCCTGAGCGGACCCTTGTTGCGGGCATGACCTGGCCAACGGGAGAAGGACACGGCGAGGGTCTTCCTCGGAGTCGCCGGGCACAGGGCAGGCGAGCGCGAACTTGCCGTGCGAGCCGCCGAGCGCCCCATGCTGCCGACCGCCTACTCCGCTGAACGCTGCGAGCAGGGCCCGTCGCCGATCGCGCAGCCGGGCCCACTCCCGTGGGCCACGGTGGCGGTCCCCGTGTGGGTGGTCACGGCGGGAACGGAGGGTGTGGAGTGCCCGCCGAGCCCGATGATCAACCCGCCCGCGACGGCCGCGGCGGCGAGGACCCCGCCGACCGCGACGGCGACGGCCCGGCCGGTGCGCGCCGGCGGGGCACCGGCTTCGCGCGGGGCCGGCCCGCGGGAGTTCGCGGCGCGCAGGGCGGTGTAGTAGTCGTAGCCCAGGCCGTAGCCGTAGCAGTCCATCCCGGCGAGCGCGGAGGCCCACACCCCCGGCCGCGACGTCTGCGCCGGACGGTCCTGCACCGGGCCGGGACGCGCGGCGTCGCGACGGCGGTCCTCGGGACCCTCCGGGTCGGACTCGCTGAGGGTGATCGTGGTGCTCATGGGGCCTTCTCCTCGGGGTCGGCGGGACGGGGACGGGGCGCCCCGACGCCCTCGACGGTGCTCCTCCCCGGGCCCCCGCCCCGTCGGGCCGGCGGTGGACGTGTCGGCTGATCACGCCGTCCTCCGATCGCCCGACCCCGCGTCGACCCGACTGACGCCCGGACGACAGGACGGCAGGGAGCCACGACGCGCCCTGCGCGTGGGGTGCGTCGTGGCTCCGCCGGTGCCTCAGATGGGGAAGCGCAGGGTGGCACCGAGGCCGTCGGCCAGCTCGCCGTGCGCGAACAGGCCGGGCTCGGGCGCCTCCTCCCCCGTGGCGTCCGCGGCGGCCCGCGCCTCCTCCTCGGCCTGCCGCGCGTCGTCGAGCCGGTCCTTGCCGCGGACGACGGCCGGGTCGTCCAGCCGCACGAGCTGCCCGCCCTGGCACGCGAGGGCCCGGATCACCGCCGGCACGGCGGGCACCCAGTGGGGATCGGTCGCGTTGAGCGCCTCGAGCTCCTCCCGCTGCACGCCGAGGTGCGTCGGCTCGGTCCCGGCCCACACCTCGGCCTCGGTCAGCGCGGCGGGATCGAGGAACAGGGTGTCGACGGCCTCGGCCCGCACGGCCGCGACGACGTCGGCCAGCCCGGTGACGGCCTGCCCGTCGGGCCGGCCGGCCAGCTGCCGGTAGTGGCCCCAGGCCGCGCGGCGCTCGGCGTCGAGGACGTCCTCGACGGCGGCGGCGACGGTGTCCGGCACATCCTCCGGGGAGATGCCGCCGGAGTGGTCGATCTGCGCGACGATCTGCGCGGACCGCTCGGACAGGGAGTCGACGAGCAGGGACCGGGCACGCGGGGGGCCGGCCACGACCAGGACGCGCGCCGCGCTCGCGCGCACCCGCGCGTCCACCCGTTCGGCCACGGCGGCGGCGTTCTCGCGCCAGGTCTCCTCGACCCGCTCCTGCATGTTGAGGTGCGACAGGCCCCCGCCGCGGACCTTGTGCACCGGCCCGCTGGGCCCGCTGACCTGCTCGGGTTCGGTGTCGCCGGGGGCGAGGATCTCGCCGCCCTGGTCGTCGACCCGCACGACCACGGCCGGCACCTCCTCCCGCACCTCGCCGGTCACCGCGCCGAGCTCGGGCAGCGGCGACCAGGTGGTCAGGGCGGTGCGCGGCGGCGCCGGCAGCACGGCGTCGACCAGGACGCCCTTCTCGGCGGCCACGAGCACCCGCCCGCCGGTCCCGTCGACCGGCGGGGCGTCGGCAAGCGCGCCGTCGACGGCCTCGACGACGGACTCCGGCGCACCCTGTCCCGAGAGCTCCTCGCGGACGCCGCGGCGGCGGAGCTCGTCCTGGCGCGCCGCGTCCTCGGTGTCGTGGGAGACGTCGAGCATCACGGTCGCGAAGGGGCCGGGTGCCGCGCAGGCGTCGCGCAGCCAGTCGAGTCGCACGGGATCCTCCGTTCCGGGCGCCGCCGGAGCGGGCCCTCTCGAGGACGGACACGGTCGACGTCGGCGATACCCGGTGGGCCACCCACGAAACGGGCGGCGGGACCGGTCGGGCGGGGCGGCACTACACCCGGGCGGGTGATTTCCGATCCCGCACCGTGGTCGCTCCGCCATGGTCCGTAACGACACACCGGGACGGGACGAACCGGACGGTGATCACCGGGGTGATCGTCGGGGCGGTGGGAGGAGCGGGGTGGGCGGACTCTCGCTCGTCGACGGGTGGCTGCCGACGGCGCTGCTGGCCGTCGGCGGGATCGCGGTGTTCGGGTTGCTCACGCGGTGGGGCCGCGGCGCGGTGGCCACGGTGGTCGTGGCCGTGCTCGTCGCCGCCCTCGTGTTCGCGGGGCTCAACCCGCTCGTGCTCGACGTGCTGGACCTCGTCCCGGAGCCGCTGCCCCGGCAGGTGCTGCTCTGGACCGCGCTCGGGCTCGGCGGCGTCGTGCTCGCGCTGGGGTCGCTCGTCGGCACCCGCCCCGGCCGCAAGGTGGTCGCGATCGTGTGCGGGCTGCTGGTGGTCGTGTCCGCCGCCTCGCAGATCAACGTCTACTTCGAGCAGTACCCGACGCTCGGCGCCCTCGCCGGCGGCGACGAGCAGTCCTTCGCCGGTGGGCACGGCGCCCCCTCCCGCTCCATGTCCACCCCGGTCGCCTCGCGCTGGACCGGCCCGGCCACCGGCACGTCGAGCATCGAGACCGCACCCGTCCCCGGCACCGTCAGCGGGTTCACCGCCCGGGACGCCCAGCTCTACCTCCCCGCCGCCTACAACTCGCCGAAAGCCCCGTTGCTGCCCGTGCTCGTGCTCGTCGCCGGCCAGCCCGGGGGTCCCCAGGACTGGGTCGTCGGAGGGACCCTCCAGGCCTTGATGGACGACGTCGCGCAGCGGCATGGTGGGCTCGCGCCCGTGACCGTCGTCGTCGACCCGAACGGGGCGGACGGGAACAACACCATGTGCATGGACTCGGACATCGCGAAGGCCGACACCTACCTGTCGGTCGACGTCCCGCGCTGGATCGAGGCCACCCTCGGGGTCGACTCCAACCACGCGCACTGGGCCTTCGGCGGCTGGTCCTTCGGCGGCACCTGCGCGCTGCAGATGGCCACCCGGCACCCGGACCTGTACCCGAACTTCGTCGACATGGCGGGCGAGCGCGAGCCCGCGATCAGCGCCGACCGGACGCAGACGATCCAGACCGCGTTCCACGGCGACACCGCGGCGTTCGACGCGCTCACGCCGCTGACCCTGCTCGCGGAGCGGAAGTACCCCGACGAGTGGGGCTACTTCGCCTGCGGCGGGGACGAGCAGGAGGTGGGGGCATGGCAGACCGAGGTCTCGACGGCCGCGCAGCGGGCCGGGATGACGGTGCGGACGCAGGTCGTGCCGGGGCAGGGGCACTCCTGGGGGGTGCCGCACGCGTCGCTCCCGCCGGCGATGGACTTCCTGGGTCCGCGGCTCGGCCTGACGGCGGCGGCGCGGTGAGCGCACCGGACGGCGCGCCGGCGGGCGGGAGCGTCGACGACGAGCCTCTCCCCGCCGAGAAGCCCGCGGTCGGCAAGCCGACGGCGAAGGCGTCCGGCCCACCGCCCGCCGCGCCGGTCACGGCCGACGCCGCCCCGCCGGCGTCGGCCCCGCTGCCCGCGGCCGCCGGCCGCACCGCCCCCTTCGAGGTCTGGGCCTCCCGGCTGACCGCCGCGCTCCCCCACACCTGGCGCCGGATGCCGTTCACGATCACCGTGGTCGCGGTGACCCTGCTGGTCGGGCTGGTGGGGCGCACGATCTGGCGCCCGCTCTGGCAGGAGGGCTGGTTCCCCCAGGTCGCCTACGGCGTGCCCGCCCTGCAGGAGGGCCGGCTCTGGACCCTCTTCACCGGCTGGTTCTTCGCGATCACGCCCGGGCAGTACGTCAGCGGGCTGCTGCTGTTCGCGATCGTCGTCGGCGCGTGCGAGATCCGGATGGGCACGAAGGTCGTCGCCGTCACCGCGCTGGCGGGCGAGATCGGCGGCGTGCTGCTGGCCTCCCTGCTGGTCTGGGCCCTGTCGCACACGTCGTGGCCGTGGGCGGTGCACCTCGCGACCGTGCGCGACGCCGGGTTCACCACCGGCGCGCTCACCGTCCTCGCGGTCACCACCGCCGCGCTCCGGTCCCCCTGGCGGCTGCGGATCCGGGCGCTGCTCGGCTTCTACGTCCTGGTGGCGTTCCTGTTCGAGGGCACGCTGTCCGACGTCGCCCACCTCATCGCCGTCGGGGTCGGGTTCGTGGTGGGCCAGCGGCTCTTCGGTGTGGAGCCCGGCTTCGGCCCGCGGACCCGCCGCGAGACGCGGCTGCTGGCCTTCGCCGGGCTCGTCGCGATCGCGCTGACCGAGCTCGTCGTGCTGCTCTTCCCCGGCCGCGGCCCCTTCGGCGAGACGGCCGGCCGGGCGACCTCGCTGCTCGACGTGCTGGTCGACGTCGTGATCGTCGGGATCGTCGCCAACGCGCTGCGGCTCGGCAAGCGGTGGGCCTGGTGGGTCACCGTCGTGCTGGGCGTGCTGAACGCGCTGGTCGCGGTCGCCGCCGTCGTCATCCTGCTGGTGGGCGGGGTGGTGACCGACGAGGCGATCACCCTCGGCACCGGGGTGCTGTGGATCGCCGTGCTGGTCGTCCTGCTGTTCAACCGGCGGGCCTTCCGGGTCCCGATCCGCCGCCGCGTGCCCGGTGGGGTCGCCGCGAGCGAGGGCGACGCCCTCGAACGGGCGCGCACCCTGCTCACCTCGGTCGGCGGCTCGACGATGTCGTGGATGACGCTGTGGCCGGAGATGCGCTTCTACTTCCTGCGCGACGGCCGCGGGTACGTCGGCTACCAGCGGCACGCCGGGATCGCCCTCGCCCTCGCCGACCCGGTGGCGCCGCAGGGCACGATCGCCGCCGCGGTCAGCGAGTTCACCGAGGACGCCGAGCGCGGCGGGCTCACGCCCTGCCTGTTCTCCGTCACCGACACCGCCGCCGAGGCCGCCCGGGCCGCAGGCTGGCGGACCGTCCAGATCGCCGAGGACACCCTCGTCGACCTGCCCGGGATCGCCTTCAAGGGCAAGAAGTGGCAGGACATCCGCACCGCGCTGAACAAGGCGAAGCGCGAGGGCATCGAGTTCCGGGTGGTCACCCTCGCCGAGGAGTCCTTCGCCGTCCTCGCGCAGGTGCGGGCGATCTCCGAGGAGTGGGTGGGCGACAAGGGCCTGCCGGAGATGGGCTTCACCCTCGGCGGCGTCGACGAGGCCCTCGACCCGGCGGTGAAGGTCGGCCTGGCGATCGACGCCGGCGGCAGCGTCCACGGCGTGACGTCCTGGATGCCGGTCTACGCCGAGGGCGGCCGGATCCGCGGCTGGACCCTCGACGTCATGCGGCGCCGGACGGACGGGTTCCGGTCCGCGATGGAGTTCATGATCGCGTCGGCCTGCCTCGCGTTCGCGAAGGACGGCTACGAGTTCATCTCGCTGTCCGGGGCCCCGCTCGCCCGCGGGGACGACCAGGCGGAGCTCGACCGCACCGACCGGCTGCTGGACAAGCTCGGCGGGGCGCTGGAACCGTTCTACGGTTTCCGTTCCCTGCACGCCTTCAAGGCCAAGTTCTCGCCGCGCTACGAACCGGTGCACCTCGCATTCCGTGACGAGGCGGACCTCCCCCGTATCGGAATCGCGCTCACCCGGGCGTATCTGCCCGACGCCACACCGCGACAGCTGATCGCGGCCGGTTTCTCCGGGGGCGGCAAGGAGCCGGCGAGACACTGACCGGACACTTTCCGTCGTCGATTCTGATGATCTCCGGAACCGGGACTTGTGGGGCGACAATGAGGTGCGCTAGCTTTCTTTCCGCACGGGGGATGCGCACTTGGGGCGCCCTGTCAGGTTCAATTCCTGTGTCCTCCACCAACGTCCGGCCGGGGGCCGATCGCGACTCGCGATCGGCCCCCGGTCGCGTTCCGGGGCACGGCCGGGGCCGCAGCCGGATCGGCGGCTCCGCCTTCCCCACCCCCTCGTCCGAGGAGACCCGATGACCGAGCTCGCCCCGGCGTCCCAGCCCGCGCTCACCGACTCGGCCCGGCACTCCGGCCGCCCGGTGCTCGACGCCGGGCGCGGCCAGCCGAACTGGATCGCCACCACCCCGCGGGCCGCGTTCTTCCGGCTCGGCTCCTTCGCCGTGGAGGAGGCGGGGGCCGCGGGCTCCGCGGCCGCCGGCGACCCGTTCTGGGGCCGCACACCGGCGTCGGCCGGGATCGCGGACCGGCTCGCGGCCGCGCTGACCCTCGACCCGTCCGAGGGCGCGCGGTTCCTGTCCGCGGCGGTCGACTGGGTGGTGCAGGAGCTGCAGGCGGACCCGGACGCGCTGGTCACCGAGCTGGTCCGGGCCGTGCTGGGTGACGGCTACCCCTCCCCCACGCGGATGCTGCGGCACTGCGAGCAGGTGCTGGAGCGCTACCTGGTGGAGGTCACCGGGGTGGAGCCCGGCCCGTCCGGGCGCTTCCACGTCTTCGGCACCGAGGGCGGCGCCGCCGCGATGGCCTACACCTTCCGCTCCCTCAAGGAGAACGGCCTCGTCTCGCCGGGCGACAAGATCGCGATCGCGGCACCGGTGTTCACCCCGTACCTGCAGATCCCGGCGCTGGCGGACTTCGGCTTCGAGATCGTGGAGATCCGGGCCGCGGCGAACAAGCCGTACCGGTTCGACGCGGGCGTGCTGCAGACGCTGCGCGACCCGGCGATCAAGGCGTTCGTGGTGATCAACCCGGGGAACCCGGACACCCGCGCGATCCGGCCCGAGCGGCTGCGCGAGGTCCGCGACCTCGTGCACCACCACCGCCCGGACCTCGTGATCGTGGCCGACACGGTCTACGCGACCTTCGTCGAGGGGTTCCGCGGCATGCTGTCCGAGGTGCCGCGCAACGTGATCTGCCTGCACTCCTTCTCGAAGAACTTCGGCGCGACCGGCAACCGGCTCGGGTTCGCCGCGGTCGCGGCCGACACCGTGCTCGACGACATCCTCGCCGGCCGTACGGGCCCCGCGCGGGCGGCGGCGGACCGCCGGTACTCGTCGCTGGCCCCGGACTCCGGGAGCCTGCCCTTCCTCGCCCGCATGGTGGCCGACAGCCGCGAGGTGGCGCTGCACAACATCGCCGGGCTGGCCACGCCCGACCAGGTGCAGATGGTCCTGTTCGCGCTGGCCCACGTGATGCCGGAGGGCGCCGCGCACGCGGCGTCGCTGCGGGCGGAGCTGCACGAGCGGCTGGCCGCCCTGCTCGGCCCGCTGCGCGTCGAGGCGCCGGGCGGGCAGGACACGCTCTACTACGCGCTGATCGATCTCATGGCCGTGGCCCGCGTGCGGCACGGCGAGGCGGGCGTGCAGCGGCTCCGGACGGCCGACCACGGGCGGGTGCCGGAGATGCTGGCGCACGACCACGGCGTCGTCGTGCTGCCCGGCGGCGGGTACGGCGCGCCGACCTGGGACGTCCGCGTCTGCCTGGCCGCGCTGCCCACCGAGGAGCTGGCGCGGGTGGGCGAGGCGATCACCCTCGTCGTCGACGAGCTGGTGGGCTGACGCCCGCCCCGACCGACGGGGTGGGGTCGGACCCGCTCAGACCGCTGCGCGGGAGCGGTCGCGCTGGGCGTCCATCAGGCCGTCGAACACCGTCCGCCAGTCCTCGGCGAGCGGGTAGCCCTTGCGCTGCGCCTCCTCGAGGCTGAGCTCGATCGGCATGCCGAAGGTGTCGTGCAGCTCGAACAGGTGCGTGCCCGTGACGACCTCGCCCTGCCGGTTGAGCCGGCGCAGCATCGACAGCCCCTTACGCAGGGTCCGGGCGAACTGCCGCTCCTCCTTCTGCAGCACGGCGACGATGCGCTCCTCCTGCTCGGCCACCTCCGGGTAGACGTCGGCGAACAGCTTGCCGACGATCGGGACCAGGTCCGCGGCCACGCCCGCGGTGAGCTCGAGGTCCAGGCCGAAGCGCAGCGCCCGGCGGACGAGCCGGCGCATCACGTAGCCCTGCTTGGTGTTCCCGGGCTTCACCCCGTCCGCGGCGAGGAAGGCCGCGCCACGGACGTGGTCGGCCACCACCCGCATGGCGTGGACGATCTCCGGGGCGCCGCCGTCGTAGCTCTTCCCGGAGACCTCCTGGAGCTTCTCGACGATCGGCCACAGCAGGCTGACCCGGTAGACGTCCGGGTTGTCGATCGAGGCCGCCGCGATCCGCTCCAGCCCGCCGCCGAAGTCGACGTTGCGCCGCGGCAGCTCGGCGACCCCGGTCTCCGTCCTGCGGAAGGTCATGAAGACCGAGTTGCCGATCTCCATGTACTGGCCGCCGTCGGAGTTCTGGTGCGGGTACCGGCCGTAGCGGGTGTCGTGCTCCACCTGCGGGAAGTAGTAGAAGACCTCGGAGTCGGGACCGCCCGGGTCGCCGACGGGCATCTCGTCCGGCCCGCCGAACCGGCTCCACCAGTTCTTGTGGCCGTAGAACGCGATCCGCGCGCCCTGGTTGCCGTGCTCGTTGCCGTACTCCTCGGTGCCGAGGTCGATGCGCCGGCACTCGATGCCGCGCTCGGCGAAGAGCCGTTCCCAGATCTCCGCGCTCTCCTCGTCGCGCGGGATGCCGTGCTCGGGATCGCCGAGGAAACAGGTCACGTAGAGGCGGTTCGGGTCGAGGCCCACGACGTCGACCAGGAAATGGAACACCCGCGGGATCTGCTCGGCCTTCTCGTAGTCGCCGAGACTCCAGTTCCCGAGCATCTCGAAGAAGGTGGTGTGCCGGTTGTCGCCGACCTCGTCCATGTCCTGGGCGCGCAGGCAGGGCTGGACGTCGGCGAGCCGCGCGCCCTGCGGGTGATCGGCCCCGAGCAGGTATGGCAGCAGCGGTTGCATCCCGGACCCGGTGAACAGGGTCGTGGGGTCGTCGCGCAGGACGATCGGCGCGCGCGTCACGATGGCGTGGCCGTCCTGGGCGAGCATGTCGAGGAATGCCCGGCGGATGTCCTGTGCGTCCATTCCGCCGAGCCTGCCAGGGAGATCGGCCGCACCATAAGACCAGAACGGGGTACAGCCCGAAGAATTGTGCGAATCCGTCACGCCTCGTCGTACAGGAATCGCGTGCGGTAACGGGTCGCGGCCACCAGGAGGAGGAGTTCCACGACGACCGCGACCACCACGAGCTCCGCGTCGAGATAACCGAGGGCCACGTTCACGAAGGCCAGCGCGATCACGAGCCCGGCCCGGCAGAGCGTGGTGCCGGCCCGGTCCCGGCCCACCAGCAGGGCGAGGGCGGCGAGCAGCAGGAGGACGCCGACGACCGCCTCCCCCGCCGACGCGATCACGAGGGCCGGTGGCCGGGTGCCGGGCGCGACGGTCCGGTCGTCGAGCACGATCTGCACGTCCGGCGCGGCGGTGAGCAGGGCGACCAGCACGGCCAGCCCGACCAGCGAGAGCAGGCCGAGCACGGCCGAGCCGGCGGCCAGCAGGAGCCGGTGGGCCCACCGCGGGAGGAGCACGCGTTCGGTGCGGGCGAGGGCGCTGCGCGCCCCGTCGAGCCGGTCCCGCGGGGTCTCGACGGGTGCGGCCTCGACCACCGGGTGCACGGCGCCGGCGAGCGTGGCCAGGTCGGGTCGGGTCGGCTGGGTCCGCAGGGCGTCGAGGTCCCGGAGCAGTGCGGTGCGGGCGGTGGGCTGCAGCGGCCCGTCGGCCAGGTCCTTCATCCGGACGACCGCGGCGTACGCCAGCTCGCGCGGCCTCCCCTTCGGCAGGTGCCGGGCCAGCACCACCACGCCGAGCACCGCCAGGAAGGTGCTGTAGATGATCGGCGCGGCGAGCGGGGTGAAGTAGTCGTTGCGACGGGTGATGAACTTGCCGACCTCGTCGACGAACAGCCCCGAGCCCACGCCCACGCACACCGCCGTGGCCGGCTGCACCCAGCGGTTGCTCCACAGCAGCGCCACCACGCCCCCGGCCAGCAGCAGCGCGCCGCCCCACAACGCGTGGGCGAGGTGGTACTCGCCGCCGCCGATCTGCGGGTAGCCGGTCAGCGCCAGGTACAGCCGGGTCACCACCACCGTCACCCCGAACGCCACCGCCAGCAGCCGCACGGTCTGTACCGCGTCCTCCCGCACCACGGGGCCGCGGAGGCGGGTCGCGGTCGGCTCCTCAGAGGCGGCGACGGGGGTGGCGGCGTCGGGGGTGGCGGCGGCGGCCGGCTCGACGCGCCCCGGCCCGGGTTCCCTCGGCTCCGCCGTCGCCGTCATCGCACCCTCCCCCGGGCCGCGGCCGTGTGCGCGAGACGGTAGCGATCGACGGGCGGTCGCGACAGCCCCGTGATCGCAGGTCGGACCGGCGACGAGCGGGGACGAGCACGACCGCCGGCGACCTTGGAGCCGACCGCTCTCCGGGGCCGAGATGGTCGATCGTGGACGCGGAGTGTCGGAGAACGACCGCCTCCGTCTCGAACCAGTGATCATGCGTCGGGACCGTTGCTTCTCCACCAGCACCGCCGCCGTTGCTCGACGGGCGGGGCTCAGGGTTCCGCGAGCCAGGCGAAGCCGAGGGCGGGGAGGTGGGCGCGGCCCTCGTGGACGCGGACCGGCCCGTCGAAGGCGAGGACGGTGTCGAGCCCCCCGACCAGCCCGGCGTCGACCGAGGCGGGGTGCTCGGCGAAGTTCGCGAGGCCGAGGAAGGTGCCGCTGCGGGGGTGGCGGCGGCGCCAGGCGAGGACGTGCGGGTCGTCCTGCAGGAGCACCTCGGCGGGGGCGCCGGCGTGCAGCGCCAGCAGCTCCGCGCGGGTGGCGGCGAGGCGGCGCAGCCAGGCGAACACCCGGCCCTCGACGGAGGTGGCGTCGTGCCGGCGGGCGAACGCGCCGGCGTCGAGCCACGGGCGGTGCATCCAGCGGTTGTCCGCAGCGAGGGCGGGGTCGTCGAGGTAGGAGTGGTCGTTGCGGAGCGCGAGCTCGTCGCCCATGTACAGCAGGGGCACGCCGCCGTAGGCGTAGGCGACCGCGTACACCAGCACCAGACGACGGATGCCGGCCTCGAGCGCGCCGCCGTCGCCGACGTCGAGGGCCTGCTCGATCCCGCAGAGCGAGGCCGCGCTGCCGGAGATGCGCGCGTCGCCGGTCTCCGGGTTCTCCTGGAAGAGCGCGCCGCGGGCGAAGGAGCCCGGGTACCGCCCGGAGTAGAAGTCGTTGAGGAAGTGCCGATGCGCCGCGCCGGTCCAGCCGACGGCGGCCGCGTCGACGTCGCTGATGGCCCAGCCGATGTCGTCGTGGCAGCGGACGTAGGTGGCCCAGGAGGCCTCCGACGGGATCGGGTCCATGCGCCGCAACGCCTGCACCGCGAGCCGCGCGTCCCGGGTCGCCAGGCACGACCACAGCAGCACCATGAGCTGGTTGTGGTAGGCCAGCTCGCACTCGGGCCGGTGCCGCGGGTGCCCGCCGAGGTAGGGCACGAGGTCCTCCGGCGCGACGATCGCCTCCGCCTTGAACACGGTCGCCGGGGCGGCGAGCTTCACCGCGGCGTGCAGTGCCTGCAGGAGGTCGTGCACCTCGGGCTGGTTCTGGCAGTTCGTGCCCAGCCGCTTGCCCATGAACGGCACGGCGTCCATCCGGAAGATCTCGACGCCCCTGTCCGCCAGCGCGAGCACCGTCTCCAGCATCGCCGCGAAGACCTCGGGGTTCTGGTGGTCGAGGTCCCACTGGTAGTCCCAGAAGGTCGTCCACACCCAGCCGCCCGCGCCGTCCCGGGCCTCGGGCACCCAGGTGAAGGAGCCGGGCGCCCGGTCGGGGAAGACGTCGGGGATGGTCGCCTCGTAGGCGTCGGGCAGCGTCCGGTCGGGGAAGGCCGTGTAGAAGCCGGCGTACCGCGGGTCGCCGGCGAGCCAGCCCCGCGCCCACGGGTGCTCGCGCGCGGTGTGGTTGAGCACCAGGTCCACGCACAGGCTCATCCCCCGCGCCCGCAGGGCCCCCGCGAGCTCCTCCAGGTCGCCGAGCGTGCCGAGCCGGGGATCGACGGCGCCGTAGTCGGCCACCGCGTAGCCGCCGTCGTTCTCCCCCTCGCGCGGGCGCAGCACCGGCATGAGGTGCAGGTACGTCACGCCCAGCTCGGCGAGGTGGTCGAGGCGGGCGTGCAGGCCGCGCAGCGTGCCGGCGAACCGGTCGGTGTAGGCGACGTACCCGACCATGCGCGGGTCCTGGTACCAGCGCGGGTGCACCTCGCGGCGGCGGTCGAGCTCGCGCATCGGTGCGGGACGGGCGGCCGCGGCGGCGAGGGCGGCGCGGACCAGGCGGGCGGCGAGGGCGTCCGTGTCGTGCCGGTCGCCGTAGAGGGCGTCGAGCGGCAGGTGCAGATCGGGAAACCACAGCTCGAGCCGGGCCAGGAAGCCGACGGCCTCCGCCCGGCCCAGGGCCGCCTCCGCCTCGGGCCGCAGCTCGGGGAGCAGGGACCGCAGGCAGGTCGCGGCCGCCCGCCGCCGCTCGGCCTCGGGACGACGGCGACGGGCGTCGGGATCCGCAGCCGCGCCAGCATGGGGCGCGGCCGGGGACGGCGCCGGCCCCTGGCGGTCGATCATCCGTCCATCCTGCCGCGCACCGGCCCGGTCCGCCGGATCGCGCGCCGCCCTCAGGCCCGTCCGTCGACGGTCCAGCGGCGCAGCTCCCGTCCCACCGCGCCGATGACCCCCACGCACAGGACGCACGCGGCGCCGCCGGTCGCGGCGGCGAGCTCGGGGCCGACGTAGCCGGCGACGAGCCCGGCCCGCGCGTTGCCGATCCCGGGTGCACCGGCCCCGACGACGTACTCCGCGGCGCTGACCCGGCCGCGGTGCGAGTCCGGCGTCGCGAGCTGGACGACGGTGCCGCGGGAGATCACGGACACGGTGTCCGCCGCGCCCGCCGCGGCCAGGCACGCGAGGGCGGCGCCCAGGCCGTCGACCAGCCCGAACACGCCGAGCGCCGCTCCCCACACCGCGGCCGCACAGATCATGACCAGCCCCGGCCGCCGTGCGCGGGTGGCCGGGCCCGAGGTCAGCGCGGCGACGATGCCGCCCGCGGCGATCGCGGACAGGAACAGCCCGAGGGTGCGCGGGTCGTTCTCGAAGCGCTCGGCGTTGAGCGCCGGGAAGAGCGCGACGGGCATCGCGAGCACCGTTTGCGCGAGGTCGATCCCCAGCGCCGCGCGGAGGACCGGCGTGCGCAGCAGGACCTGCCAGCCCTCCACGGTGTCGCGCAGACCCGCGGCGAGCCCGCGCCCGGTGCGGTCCCGGTCGGGTCGCATCGCGGGGAGCCGGGCGACGCCGTAGAGCGACAGGGCCGTGGCAGCGGCGTCGAGCGCGTAGGCCGCGGTGGTCTCCCACCCCGCGATGACCAGGCCCGCGAGGGCGGGCCCGACCAGCATCGCGCCCTGGAACGAGATGTGGTTCAGGGCGAGCCCGGGGGCGACCTGGTCGCGCGGGAGCAGCCGCGGCACGAACGTCCGCCGGGCCGAGGAGCCGAGCGCGGTGCAGCCGGTCTGTGCGGCGACCAGGGCCAGGACCAACGGCCACGACCGCAGGCCCACCGCGGCCTGCACCGCCAGCAGCCCGGCGACGACCGCCGCCCCGGCGCTGGTGAACAGGACCAGGCGACGCCGGTCCAGGGCGTCGGCCAGGGTGCCGCCGAGCGTCCCGAACACGGCGATCGGCACCCCCGTCGCGAGCCCGACGACGCCGACGAGCACCGGGCTCGCCGTCAGCTCCCAGACCTGGGCGAGCACGGCCACCACGGCGACCTGCCCGCTGAAGGCCGACGCCGTCGACCCGATCCAGAGCCGCCGGAACCCGGCGTGCCCGCGGAGGGGCCGGGTGTCGAGGACCCGGTCGAGCCCGCTCATCCGGCACCGGCCCCGCGCTCGTCCGGGAGGTGGGCCCGGATGCGGTCGAGGAAGGGCCGCTCGCGCAGGGCGGCGGCGACGTCGTCGATCACCCGGGTCATCGGGTACGGCAGGGCGGAGTCGAGCTCGGCGAAGGCGGCCTCGGTGGCCCGCCACTCCGCCTCGAGGAAGGGCACGAGCGCGCGGCCCTTCCCGGTGAGTGCGACCTCGCGGGTACGCGCGTCGGCGCCGGGCGCGGTCTCGACCAGCCCCTCCTTGCGCATCTCCGTGACGGTCTGGCTCATGGCCGAGTGCGTGACGTCGATCTGCGCGGCGAGCTCCTTGATCGGCATCGGGCCGAGGTGGTGCAGGCGGATCAGCGCCATGCTGAACCGGGTGCGCACGCCCCGGACCCCGCGCTCCGCGTAGAGCTGGGCGATCGCCGCGTCCATCGCGTCGAGCAGGTCCTTGAGCGGCCGCAACCAGCTCTCGAGGGTGGGGTCGGGGGATGTCACAGGACTAATATAACAGGACTGTCAGGACTGAGACGGTCGACCTGCAGCTAGAGGCCGAGCTCGGATGCGAGCGCGGTGCCACCATCGATCGCCGTGCGAGCATTCCGACGCCAGCCAGATCGGCTCAGCTTCGCATGCTCGTGACCTGCAGACTTTACCTTGTGTTAGAACACGCGTTCGAGTACGATCGGATCATGCTCCCCAGCCCGGTCGCCGACGCGCGGCGGCTGCTCGACGAGGCCGTCGAGGCACTCGCGGCCGCCGCCGGGCAGGGTGCGGCGGCGGAGCTGGTCGACACGCTGCGGGCCGGCGAGGCGGTGGGCCGGCGGCTGGACCAGATCAGCGGGCAGGCGGTCACGGCTCTGGACCGGCAGGGCAGCTTCGCCGAGCACGGCTACGCCTCCCCGACCCGGGCGCTGCAGGATCTGCTGCGCCTCGACCGCAAGACGGCCGCGCAGCGGGTCGCGGTGGCCGAGGCGGTCGGCCCGCGGAGCGGGCTCGACGGCGCGGTGCTGCCCGCGCGGCTGCC
>NZ_JBEZDN010000095.1:0-31083 GCF_040648315.1 Pseudonocardia sp. NPDC049154 | reverse complement strand
AGGCCGCCCACGGCCGCCGCCCCGGCTGCGGCCGTCGCCGCCCCGGTCACCGCGCCGATCACCGCCCCGGTCACCGCGCCGATCACCGCGCCGGTCACCGCGCCGATCACCGCGGCCGGGCCGGCCGAGATGCCCGCCGACGACTGGCACCGGGGGCGGCACGCCATGCCGCACCACGCCACCGCCGGGCGTGCGGCCGACCCCGACGGCGTCGGGCCCGCGGTCTACGGCTTCGTCGGCGGCACCGGCGGCGTGGGGATCGGGCACGCGGTCGTCACGCTGACGGCCGGCACGGGGGAGCAGGTCGGCCGCGCCACCACCGACACCGACGGCGGTTTCGAGTTCCACCTGCCGACCGGCGGCACGTTCCTGCTGGTCGTGTCCGCCGGCACGCTGCGGCCCTCGGCGTCGATGGTCGCCGTGGCGGACCGCCCCGTGCGGCACGACGTCACGCTCGGCGGCGGCAGCGAGGTCTCCGGGACCGTGTCGCGGGGCGAGCCCGGCGTCCCGGCCGCCGGGGTGACCGTCACGCTCATCGACGCCCGCGGCGACGTCGCCGGGACCACGCGGACCGACGACGCCGGCCGCTACCGGATCGCCGGGGTCTCCGCCGGCGCGTTCACGCTGGCGGCGGCCGGGTCCGGGGTGCCGGTGGCGACCGCGGTGACCCTCGCCGACGGGGCCCCGCTGGTGCACGACGTCGTCCTGCCGAACCGGGCCGGGCTGCGCGGCACCGTCACCGCCGCGAGCAGCGGGCGGGGCGTGCCCGACGCCGTCGCGACCCTCGTCGCCGCCGACGGCCGCGTCGTCGGCTCGACCACGACGGACGGCGAGGGCGGGTTCGCGTTCGCCGACCTGCCGAGCGGCACCTACACGCTCACCGCGGCCGGGTACGCGCCGGACGTCCAGGTCGTCCGGGTCGACCCCGGCGGGACGACCGACGTCCGGGTCGCGCTCGGCGCGCCCGCTCCGGGCGGGGTGTCGGCACCCTCGGACCGTGCACCCCAGCCCGTCGCGGGCGACTGACGGAGGAACGACGACGGGCCCGGCACCCTCGCGGTGCCGGGCCCGTCGTGTGCCAGCAGGGTGGCGTCTCTCAGACGGTCACTCGACGGTTGCGTCGACCGTCACCGGGACGTTGCCGCGGGTGGCGTTCGAGTACGGGCAGACCTGGTGGGCGGCCTGCACCAGCTCGTCGGCCGTCGCCTGGTCGACCCCGCCGATCTCGGCGTGCAGGGCGACGGTCAGGGCGAAGCCGCCCTGGTCGTTCGGGCCGATGCCGACCTCGGCGGAGACCGAGGAGTCGGTGATGTCGATCTTCTTCTGCCGTGCGACGGCCTTGAGCGCGCTGTGGAAGCAGGCGGAGTAGCCGGCGGCGAAGAGCTGCTCCGGATTGGTGGCGCCGCCCGCGCCACCCATCTCCTTCGGGGTGGCGAGATCGAGGTCGAGGATCCCGTCCGACGACCGGACGTGGCCGTTGCGGGCGTCCCCGCTGGACATGGCGGCGGCGGTGTAGAGCACCTTCACGATCGGCTCCCTCTAGGTAGAACGAACGGTCTTTCCTTGCTGTCGCCGACTCTGGCACGGAAGGCGCAGGAATGCAAGACCGATCGTTCTGTCTGTTACCCTGGCCGCATGCCCGCCCGGCTCGCCGACTCCCCGCCCCACGGCCGAACCCCCGGCCGTTCGGAGGCCCGCGACCGCCTGCTGCGCACCGCGTCCGCCCTGTTCTACGGCGAGGGGATCCGCGCCGTCGGCGTCGACCGGGTGATCGGCGAGGCCGCCGTCACGCGCGCCACCTTCTACCGGCACTTCCCGAGCAAGGACGACCTGGTCGTCGCCTACCTGCGGTCGGTGGACGAGGCCGTCCGGGCCCTCGCCGGATCCGCTCCCGAGGGTGCGCCGCGCCTGCGGGCCGTGATCGGGCAGATGGGGGAGCAGGCCTGTGCGGCCGGGTTCCGCGGGTGCGCGTTCATCAACGCGGCCGCCGAGTACCCGGACCCCGACAGCCCCGTGCACCGCGCGGTCGCCGAGCACCGGCAGTGGCTGACCGCACTCTTCGTGCGCGAGCTCGGGGTGGCCGGGCACCCGGACCCGGAACAGGCCGCGGCGCACCTGATGATGCTGCGGGACGGCGCCATGGTCGCCGGCTATCTCGCCGACGCGGGGCGGGCGCGGGAGACCCTGGCGCGGGGGCTCGAGGATCTGCTGGCCCAGCCCTGAACCCCGGCGGCGGGTCCGGCGGTCGACGGGACGGACCACTGGCTACGGAGTCGGCTCAGCCCCCGTGCACCCATTCCCCGGCGATGAGCGTCCCGCGCACGGCAGCGGCCGAGGGGGTGGCGAGGGCCGAGGCCAGGGGGCGGTGCAGCAGGACGAGGTCGGCGGCGACGCCCGGCCGCACGGTCCTGGGTGGGCCGCCGGGGTCGTCGGGAGCGGCGAGGTAGGCGTCGAGCGCCTGCCGGGTCCCGACGGACTCGTCGGGACCGAGAGCCGTGCCGTCGGGTGTGCGCCGGGTTGTCGCCGCGGCGATCACCGCCCACGGGTCGACCGGGCCGTAGGGGGCGTCCGAGGAGAGCGCGACCGGCACCCCGGCGCCGAGCAGGCTGCGACACCGGTAGAGATCGGCGTGCTCCTCCTCGGGCAGCTCCCGCCGGAAGAGATCGCCGCGGTCGGCCAGGAACCCCGGCTGCGTGACGACGGCGAGTCCCCGCAGCGCCGGGACCAGCTCCTCGGGCACCAGGGCTGCGTGCTCGACCCGGTCCGCGGGGTGCCGCCCCGCCTCGTCGAGCGCGGCCAGCAGCAGGACGAGCGACTCGCGGGTGACGCTGTGCACGGCGACCCCGCGCCCGGCCTCGTGCGCCGCGCGGATCCGGGCCACCAGCTCGTCGTACGGCGGGAGGCCCGAGTCGGCGAGGACGATCTTCAGCGGGCCGGCGGCGGCTCCCGGCGGCGCGACCGCCCCGAGCGGCACACCGAGCAGCGTCACGTGCTGGGGAACCGCTGTGAGGGCCCGGGCGGCGGCCCCGTCGAGGTCGGGCGTCGCGTCCGTCACCGCCGTGACCCCGTAGCCCGCCAGCTCCCGACCGAGCCCGGACAGGTCGGGGAGCGCCGAGCCGGGAAGCCGGGCGCGGAGCCAGTCGTCGGCGCGGAACAGCCGCCCGGTCGGGGTGCCGTCGGCCGCCCGCTCGACGCCGGGATGGTCGAGCGGTCCCAGCGCCGCGAGCGCCCGTGAGTTGAGGACCCACAGCGCCCCGCTGCGGTGCTGGACGCGGACCGGACGCCCGGGGTGGAGGGCGTCGAGCGTGGCGGCGTCGAGGTCGTCGTCCGGGTAGCGCGTGCCGCGGACCCAACCGTGCTCGTCGGCCGGGGCCGCGCCGAGCGCCGCGGCGAGATCGGGTGTCGAGCAGTCGGCCGAGCGTCGGGCCGCGGCCAGCGCGTGCAGGTGGAGGTGGTGGTCGACGAGCCCGGGCAGCACAGCACCCCCGTCGCACTCCACCGCAGGGCCGCCACCCGAGCCGGCCGGCGACAGCGCGATCACCAGGCCGTCCCGCACCCGGACGTCGACGCGGACGCCGTCGACCTCGGCGTCGCGCAGGACGAGGTCGGTCACCGGAGGCCCAGCTCGGCGAGCACGGCCGCGGTGTCGGCGCCGGAGGCCGGTGCGGGTCCGCGCACCGGGCGGGCGCGGGGGGCGGCGACCGGCACCGGACCGGAGACCGTGTCGACCACCCAGCCCGCGCCCTCCCGCCGGGCGCTCCCGCCGGGGCTGCCGTCGAGCGTCCCGCCGACGACCTCGGTCATCGCGACGTCGTGCAGCACGCCCGGCGCCGTGAGGGCCAGGGCGGCGGCGGTCAGCCCGGTCAGCGGGTCGGCGATCGCGTCGCCGGCGAACACCGGGAGGCCCTCGGCGTCGCGGGCGACGAGCCCGGCCGAGGCCGCGACGTCGTCGCCGAACCCGATCCGGTTCGACGCCCGGCCCGCCGCGGTGATCGAGATCCAGGTCGCGCCGCGCGCGACCGCGGCCTCGGCGTCGAGGCCGAAGCCGCGCAGGGCCCGCGGCCTCGATGCCTCGATCACCACGTCGGCCGCCTCGACCAGCGCGGCGAGCGCCCGACGGCCGTCCGGCCCGGACGGGTCGAGCACCACCGACCGCTCGCCGGCGTGCAGGAGCGCGTGGAACCGCGGCTCGCCGCGGCGCGCCCCGTCCGGCCGCGCCGGCGTCTCGACCGTGACCACCCGCGCCCCGGCCCGTCTGAGCAGGTGCGCGCACAACGGCCCCGCCCACAGGGCCCCGAACGACACGACGAGCAGGCCCGACACCGACCGCGGGACGCCGACCGCCCGCGTGCCGCCCGCGACCTCACGGATCGGCGCCGCCGCGACCCCGAGCAGCTCGGCGCGCTCGGCGAGGTCGTGCGCCGGCATCCGGGCCAGCGCGGCGGTGAGCAGCGGCCACGGGTCGTCGTCGGGCAACGGGTGCTCGACGAGAGCGCCGAGCAGCGCGGGATCGTCCGGCCGGGCGCACGAGACGGCGGCCCAGCCGTCGGCGACCGGCAGGAGCCGGCAGCTCCCGCCCGCCGACACCCGGCCCCTGCGCCGGTGCCCGGTGAACGCGGCGCGCTCGGCGAGCAGGGCGGCTCCGTCGACGCCGACGAGGGACCCCAGCTCGGCCGCGACCGAGGCCGCGCGGCCCGGCGGCACCAGGGGCGGCCCGTCGGCGTGACCGGTCAGCGGCACGACACCCGAGGCCGCCCAGTCCGCCGCGGCGTCGGTCCCCACGGCAGCACCCTAACCGCCGGTAGCCTGGCCTCCTCATGACGCCGCGCACGGTCCGCCCCGCCGATCTCGCCCACCAGGCGCCGCTGCTCGACGCGGACGCCCGCGTCGACGGCCCGCTGCTGGGCGTCGACCTCTCCGGCCCGCCGACCGACGTCGAACGGCTCGCCCGCATCGCCGAGGAGTCCGACCGGATCCTGGTCGGGGTGGGGGAGCCCGGCCCCGGCTGGGCCCCGCTGGTCCGGGCCCTGGCGCTCACGCTGGTGCCGGCCGGCCGGGACGCCGGACCGGAGCTCGTCGGCGTCGGCGACCCCGCGACGGCGCTGGCCGACCTGCACACCGCGGTCGAGGCGAACCCGCAGGCCGCGACCGTCCTGGCCGGGCTGCTGCGCTGGTCCGGCGCGCTGTCGGTGCCCGCCGCGCTCGACGCCGAGTCCTTCGCCTACTCCACCCTGCTCGGCGGGCCGGAGTTCCGGGCGTGGCTCGACCGCCGCGGCCCGCGCCCCCTGCCGCCGCCCGTCGACGAGCCGGTGCGGGTCGCCCGGGCGGGCCGCGTCCTGCACCTCACGCTCAACCGGCCCGAGCGGCGCAACGCGTACGGCCGGCAGCTGCGCGACGCCCTCGTCGGTGGGCTCGACCTGGCCCTGCTGGACCCGGACGTCGAGCAGGTGGTGATCGACGGGGAGGGCCCGGCCTTCTGCGCGGGCGGCGACCTCGACGAGTTCGGCACCGCCCCCGACCTCGCCACCGCGCACCTGGTCCGGACCCGCGCGGGCGCCGCCCGGCCCGTGCACGCGCTGGGCGAGCGCGTCGAGGTCCGCCTGCACGGGCCCTGTGTGGGCGCGGGCATCGAGGTGCCGGCCTTCGCGGGCCACGTCGTGGCCGCGGCGGACACGACCGTCCGGCTGCCCGAGGTCGGGATGGGACTGATCCCGGGGGCCGGGGGCACGGTGAGCCTGCCGCGGCGGATCGGCCGGTGGCGCACCCTGTACCTGGCCCTGTCGGGCGCGTCGTGCGACGCGTCGACGGCGCTGCGGTGGGGCCTCGTCGACGCCGTCGCCGGGCAGTGCCAGGCTGACGCCCATGAGCCGTGACGACAACGGACCGGACGTCGACTCCGACCAGCTGGAACCCGAGGACACGCTGGACTACCGGGGGGTGGCGGACGTGCTCGACGAGGGCTACTCCCCGCCGGAACGTCCGTGGGCCGTCGACGACTACGGGATCACCCCCTCCGAGGAGCACACCGGCGAGGACCTGGACCACCGGCTCGCCCGCGAGGTGCCCGAGAACTGGGGCAACGACGACGAGGACGCCGACTGGGAGTCCGACACCTCCGACACGGACGGCGAGCTGCGCGACGACCAGGTCGGCGACCTGCGCGCCGGGCGGCTCGTCGACGCCCAGGAGGGCGGGGTCTCGGACACGGACACGGACGCGTGGGCCCGCGACGTCGGCATCGACGGTGCCGGCGCCTCCGCAGAGGAGGCCGCGGTCCACGTCGTGAACGAGGAGTAGGCGCCGTTAACGCCCGCGGTCCGATGATCGTGGTCGGGCCGTGAGCGAACCGTCGTCGACAGTCGGGGCCTGAACCGTGCCCCGCTGGATCCTGCCCCTCGTCGTGCTCAGCGACCTGCTCGTGCTGGGCGTGCTCTACGCGGTCCTCGGCTGGCCCGGGCTGCTCTTCGGAGTGCCCGTGCTGGTCGGGACGGTGATCGCGCTGGTGGTGCTCCGGCTCGTGACCGCCCCGCACCGGCGCCTGCTGGCGGACCTGCGGGCCGTCGGTGTCGGCGGGCCCGGGCGATATCGGCACGGCTCGCCCGGGCCGTACCGGCACGGCTCCCCCGGCGGAACCGAGGATCCGTTCTGGGGGTGGCCGAGCGACCGACCGACGGGCGCGGACGACTCCTGCGACGACCGGGACCACCGGCACGGCGTGGACCACTCGTGTGGCGGCTCGTGGACCTCGGAGCCCGGCTGGGGCGGGCCGGAGCCGAGCTGGTCGGGCTCCGGGGCCGACTCGGGCTGGTCGGGCGCGGACTCGTCGTCGGGCTCCTCCTCCGACTCCTCGTCCAACTCCTCCTCGGACTCGGGCTCCTCGTCGTCGTCCTCCTCCTCGGACTGAAGTCGGCGCAGACCGCGGTCACGGGCCGGGATCGGGCGGCTCGACGAGACGGTGCCGGTAGGCCAGGGCCACCAGCTGGGCGCGGTCGCGGGCGCCGAGCTTGGTCATGGCGCGGCTGACGTGGGTCTTGGCGGTGGCATGGCTGATAGTGAGCTCGTCGGCGATCTCGGTGTTGCTCAGGCCGTGCGCGACGAGGGCGACGATCTGCCGCTCGCGGGCGGTGAGCTGAGCCAGCGCGGCGGGGTCGAGTCTCGGCGACGCGGTCCGCGAGGTGAGCCGGGCGATCAGCCGCCGGGTCAGCCCCGGGGACAGGAGCGCTTCGCCACCGGCGACGACCCGGATGCCGCGCAGCAGCTGGGCGGGCTCGGTGTTCTTGATCAGGAAGCCGGCGGCGCCGGCAGCGAGGGCGTCGACGACGTACTCGTCGTGGTCGAAGGTCGTGAGGATGAGTACGTGGACGTCGGCGAGGTCGGGATCGGCGGCGATCTCCCGGGTGGCGGCCAGCCCGTCGACCCCCGGCATCCGGATGTCCATGAGCACGACGTGCGGGCGGGTCCGCCGGGTCAGCTCCACCGCGGTGGCCCCGTCGCCGGCCTCGCCGACCACGACCATGCCGGGCTCGGTGTCGACGAGGACGCGGAAACCGCCGCGCACGAGGGCCTCGTCGTCGGCGATGAGCACCCGGACGGGTTCGGCCGCCGGATCGACCGGGAGCTGCTCGGACGTCATCGCGGACCCGGGACGGGCAGCTCGGCGCACACCTCGAAGCCACCGTCGGGGTGCGGGGCCGCGGTGAGGCGACCGGACAGCGCGCGGGCCCGCTCGCGCATCCCGTCGATGCCGTGCCCGCCCGGGGGGTCCGCGGCGGTCGTGCGCCCGTCGTCGCGGATCCGGATGAGCAGCCACGACGGTCGGTAGGTCAGGGTCACCCGGACGGTGCGGGCGCCGGCGTGTCGGATCACGTTGGTGAGCGCCTCCTGGACGATCCGGTAGGCGGCCAGGTCGACGGCCACGGGCAGGGGCCGCGGCTGCCCGTCGACCTCCTGCTCCACACGCAGACCTGCGGCGCCGGCCGTGTCGAGGAGATCGGTGAGCCGGTCGAGCCCGCCCCGGGGCGTCCGCGGTTCCCCGGACGAGGTGTCCGCGCGCAGGATGCCGAGGATCGTCCGGACGTCGGTCAGGCCGTCGTCGCAGATCGTCTTGATCGCGGCGAGCGCCTCGCGGGCCTGCCCCGGGCGCTGGTCGGCGACGTGGAGGCCGACCCCGGCCTGCACGCTGACGGTGGCCATGGTGTGGCCGACGACGTCGTGCAGCTCGCGGGCGATGCGCAGCCGTTCCTCGGCGGCGAGCCGGCGCGCCCGCTCCTCGCGGGCCTGGGTCTCGCGGGCGTGCTGGGCGCGGGTGGCGGCGAGCACCGCGCGGTGGTACCCGACGGCCGCGCCGGCGCTGCTCGCGGTGGCAGCCAGCAGCACCGCGTCGGGGACCACGCCGACGGTCTCGGTGTCGCCGAGCACGACCCGGATCGCGACGATCTGGACCACCGCGGCGACCGCGGCGCCCGCGAGGCCCCACCGCCAGCCCCGGAGGGCCGCGAGGGTGTAGCAGCCGATCAGCGGGGCCAGCGCGACCAGGAGTCCGGGGTAGGGGACGAGGAACCAGAGGAGGGGGATCGCCACGAGCACGGCCAGGGCCACGACGGGGTGGCGGCGGCGCACGGCGACCGCGCCGGCGACCGCGACGGCCAGCGCCGCCGCTCCGGCGTCGAGCGGGCGGGCGTCGGCCACGGCCGGACCGATCCCGGCGGCCGCGGCGGCGAGGAGCCCCAGCGCCACACAGACCCCGAATCCCGCGTCGACCGCGAGCGGTGACCGCAGGCCGCGACGCACCCGCTCACCCCTGATGTCGACCATCCGCCCGCCCTCGATCCGGCCACCCGTCGCACCGTCCATGGTCGCCGGTGCCGCCCCGGGAGCGCATCCACCGCGAGCGGTGTCCCTGCGCTACGCCCGGGGTCGTACGTCGTCTACCACCCGCGGCCGACCGTGCGGCCCCGGGACGAGCCGAAAGTGCCGACCCTCGTCCGACGCGCAGGCGCCGGCCCGGCGCCCACGCTGCACACCACCGGCCGGGACAGACGAGGCCGGCAGGCGCAACCGAAGGGATCCGCGATGTCCGTCGACCACCTGCTCGCCGTCCACCTCTCGCTCGCCGTCGGCGGCTACGAGATCGGCGCGGGACGGACCGTGCCCACCGTCGCCGCCGTGCTGGCGTTGACCGGTGTGGTCCTCGGTGGGCTGGCACTGGCCCGCCCCACCGGTCGCATCGGCCCCGTCGGCAGGCGGGGTGCGGCCGTCGTCGGCCTGGTGCTCGGGCTGGTCGGCGCGGTCGTCGGCGGGCTGCACGCGGCCAACTCCGCCGGTGGCCTCGGCACCGGAAACGGGCTGGCCGGGGCCGTCGCGGCCGTGGTGCTGGGGCTGATCGGAACGGTCGTCGCCGGTCTGGCGCTGGCTCGCTCCCGCCGCACCGTCTGACCCCGCCACGACGCCGGCGCCGTGGTCAGACGGGCACGACCGCGGTGGCGGCACGGGAACGTGTCGCCACCAACCGCCGTCGGAACGAGTCCGTGTCGCTGTGCACCGGGCTGGTGCGGTGCACGAAGTCGAGGAGCACCTCGGCGAAGCGTGCCGGGTGCTCGGAGTGCGGGAAGTGCCCGGCGCGCTCGAAGACCTCGAGCCGGCTGGCCGGGAGCCGGTCGTGCGCGGCGAGCGTGTGGGCGACGGGGATGACGGTGTCGTCGGTGCCGGCGACGAGCAGGACCGGGAGGTCGGCGAGCAGGTAGAGCCGGCCCGTCCCGTCGAGGCGCTGGCCGGACCAGTTCAGCGCGCTCCGCACGGTGTGGATGAAGGCGTCCCGCGCACCGTCGTCGGCGAAGGAGGCCAGGGCGCAGACCAGTTCCTCAAGGTCCGCGTGCGGTACCCCCGGCACGAGCCGGACGGCCCGGCGCGCGAGCCCGGCGATCCGGCGCGGGGTGAGCGTGTGCACGGCCTTCAGGACGGCGGCGGCGCCCGGCAGGCTCGCGGCGCGCAGGGCGATGCTGACGTCCGGGCCGAGGCCGCCGCTGGCGTCGAGGACGAGCCGCTCGGTGAGCTCGGGGAACTGGTAGGCGAACTGCATCGCGACACCCCCGCCGAAGGAGTGCCCGACCACGGTGGCGCGGTCCAGGCTAAGGGCGAGCAGGAGATCGCGCAGGCCGGCCGCGTAGGCGCCGAGGGAGTAGTCGCCGGTCCGGGGCTTCGCCGACTCGCCGTGGCCGAGCAGGTCCGGTGCGATGACGTGCGCGTGGCGTCCGAGCAGGGGCAGCACGGGCAGCCAGGTGGCCGAGCTGCTCGCCAGCCCGTGCAGGAGCACGACGGTCGGGCCGCCGCTGCGCCGTCCGGTCTCGAGGTAGGTCACGCGCTGGTCGTGGAGGACGATCTCGCGGCGGGCGACGGCGGCGGGTGCGGTCGAGCGGGAGCGGCGGTGGAGCCGGTGGGCTCGGGGCGGCACGCCGGGCGTGGGACCCCGTCGGGGGAGCTGGCTCATCTCGTCCTTCGGTGGCGGAGCCGTCGGGACGGCGTCGTCCACCTCGGCGTCGGTGTAGCGGGAGCGCCGGGGGCATAGCCCGATCCCGTGATCGATAGTCGGGCCGCCGCTGTCGGGGGCGTCACATGCCGCGTCCGCGGCCGAGGCCCCGCCGCGCCCGGAGCGGGACCCGGCGCCTACCGGTGCCGACGCCCGTGCAGCCGGGCGAGCAGCCGCCACGCCGGACGCTGCACGAGATCGGGGACGCCGTGCAGGGCGAAGGGCAGGCCGTGCCGCACGTTGATCGCCGCCAGCTCCCCGAGCGGCGGGAACCGGCCGCCTCCCGCCAGCGCGCGGAACTGCCCCTCCAGGGGGCCGGCCGGCGTCTCGCGCATCCGGATCCTGGCCGGCTCCCCGAAGGGGTTGGCGAACGCGTGGACCACGGTGGGCGGGACCGTCACGCTCTCCCCGGTCCGCAGCTCGCGGGTCTCCGTCCCGACGACGACCCGCAGCCGTCCCTCCAGCACGGTGAAGGCCTCGGTCTGGGCGAGGTGCCGGTGGCGCGGCGGGCCGCTCAGTCCCGGAGGGAGGAGCGCGTCGACCTCGAACAGCGCGCCGGCGTTGTCCCGGCCCGAGGCGCGGATGCAGACGGTCTCCCCGGTGGGCAGCCGGAGGACGGAGGACGGCGTGCCGGGCTCGGACATGGCGGGCTCCTAGTGGGTCGGATCGGCCGACCGGGGACGTCGCTCGTCCGTCGCGCCGGCCGGCGCCGCCGCCCGGACCTGCCGCAGGAGCGCGACGAAGGCGAGGCCCGCCGTCACGGCGCCACCGATGAGGCGGACCCGGTGCCCGGCGACGAACTCGGCCGCGACGCGGCGCAGCTCCTCGGCGGAGTGGGTGCCGACCGGGTCCACGAACATGATCTCGTTGCGTGGCCAGAAGAACAGCACGGAGAACAGGAACTCGCAGGCGACGAACACGGCGGCGGCCCCGACGACCCACCACCGCAGCCGCCGGTCCCGCCAGGTCAGCACGACCGTGACGAGACCGGTCACCACCACCGCGGCGCCGAGCGGGGGGAAGTAGTCGGCCGGACCGCCGGCGACGAGGAACTCCCGCGCCCGGTCCAGCGACGCGGGCGGGTCGGCGAAGATGTTCGGGTAGAGCATCACGGTCTCGGCGGCCACGCCCCCGAAGGACAGCAGCGCCGCCCACACGAGGACGATGAGTGCCGTCGTCGTGACGGTCGTGCGGGACATGGGGTCCTCCTCCGCTGGTGAGTGCCGGGCGGATCGCCCGGAGCGGTGGGGACGCTAGGTCCGGGTGCAGGCCAGGGTCTGCCGCTCCATCGCGCGACCGGGTGTCGCTTCTCGACGTAGGCGGCGCCCGGGATCGTCGCCTCCGGGCGTCTGCGGCGGCGCCGTGCTCGGCTCTACTCTCGACGATCGTGCAGGCCGTCCGTCCCACCCGCGTCGAGGCGCTCCTCGGAGTCGCGGTGTTCTGCCTGGTCGCGGTCGCCGTCGTCGGGGACGCGGGCCCGGACGGCCGGTCGGTCGCCGGCACCGTGACCGCGTTCGCGTTCGCGGTGGGGTTCGGTGCCCTGCTGCCGGCCGCCCGGGCGTGGCCGGTCCCGGTGCTGCTCGTGACGGCGGTCGGCATCGTCGTCTACTACGTGCTGGACCTGCCGCCGATCGGCCTGGCCGCGCCGCTCGCGGCCGCGCTGTTCGTGGCCGCGGAGCGCGGGCACCTCGTGTGGGCCGCGGGCGTGGCCGGGTGCCTGCTCGCCGCGTCGATCGGCGTGCGGCTGGCCGAGGGCGACGACCCGGCGATCGTCCTCGGCCTCCAGCTCGGCTCCGAGGCGGCACTCGTGCTCGCGGTCGTCGCCCTCGGCGACGCCGTCCGCAGCAGGCGGGCGCTGCGCGCCGAGCTCGCGCGCCAGGCGGGCGTCGCGGAGGAGGAGCGTCGCCGCGAGGCCGCCCGGCAGGTCGACGCCGAACGCGTGCGCATCGCGCGCGAGCTGCACGACACGCTCGGGCACACGATGTCCGTGGTCACGCTCCAGGCGGCGGTCGGGGAGGAGGCCCTCGCCGACGGCAAGCCCGCCGACGCGCAGGCCGCGCTGGCCGCCATCCGCGCCGCCGGGGCGGGCGCGATGACCGAGCTGCGCGCCACCCTCGGGACCCTGCGCCGGGACACCGGCGCTCCCGAGCCCGCGGCGGGCCTCGACCGGCTCCCGGCGCTGGTCGACGGCGTGCGCAGCAGCGGGCTGCCGGTCGAGCTCCGCGTCGACGGGGACACCGCCGCGCTCCCCGCGGTCGTCGCCACCACCGCCTACCGCGTGGTCCAGGAGGCGCTCACCAACGTGCTGCGGCACGCCGGGGCCACCCGCGCCACCGTGACCGTCGAGGCGGCCGGCGGGCGGCTGCGGGTGGAGGTCGTCGACGACGGGTGCGGCGCACCCGGGGGCCGGGTCGCCGTCGAGCCCGGCCACGGCCTGCACGGCATGACCGAGCGGGTCGCGCTGCTCGGCGGCGAGGTCCGGGTCGGCGACGCCGAGGGCGGCGGCTTCCGCGTCCGTGCCTGCCTCCCGGTCGGCAGGGCGGGCGGGTGAGCGCCGTGCGCCCCGTGCGCGTCGTCCTCGTCGACGACCAGCACCTCGTCCGCGCGGGCCTGCGCGGTCTCCTGGAGCGCGACCCCGACATCGCCGTCGTCGGCGAGGCGGGCGACGGCGCGACCGGGCTCGCCGTCGTGCGGACCGCGCGGCCGGACGTCGTCCTCATGGACGTGCGCATGCCCGGTACCGACGGGCTCCGGGCCACCCGCCGCATCCTGGCCGACCCGGCGCTCGACCGGGTCCGCGTCGTCATGCTCACGACGTTCGACGACGACGAGTACCTGTTCGAGGCCATCCGTGCCGGTGCGGCGGGGTTCCTGCTCAAGGACACGCGGCCCGACGCCCTCCGCGACGCCGTGCACACCGTCGCCGGCGGGGACGCCTTGCTCTCGCCCGCCGTCACGCACCGGGTCCTCGCCGCGGCGGCCCGGGCCGCCACGCCCGTCCCCGACCGGATCGCCTGCCTCACCGCGCGCGAGCGGGACGTCCTGGAGCAGGTCGGCCGGGGCCGGTCGAACGCCGAGGTCGGCGCCGCGCTGTTCCTGAGCCCGGAGACCGCGCGGACCTACGTCAGCCGGCTCCTCGCCAAGCTGGGCGCCCGCGACCGGTCGCAGCTCGTCGTCATCGCCTACGAGAGCGGCCTCGTCCGCCCCGGCGAACCCTGACCCGTGGCGGCGACCGTCGACAGCCCGACGGATCCGTCAGGCGCTGTCCCGCTCCACCACGCGGGCGGGGAAGCGGCGCACCGCGTGCCCCGGGTCCCACCGCCCCTCGATCGCCGAGAGGACGACCCCGGCGAGCGGGGTGTCGCCGCCGGAGAGGTCGCCGGCGACCGAGGTCAGGCGCGGGCGGAGCAGGTCGCAGAACGGGTCGTCGTCCATCCCGATCACGGCGACCCGGCCGGGCACGTCGATCCCGGCGTCGACGAGGGCGCCGAGCAGGAGTCCGGCGTGCCGGTCGGTCGGCCCGACGACGCCGTCGGGCATCCAGCCCCGCCGCCACTCGTCGACGACCCGGCCGGCGGCGTCGACCTCCGGCCGCATGGGCACGTAGCGGGCCTCGAGCCCGCGCTCGGCCGCCGTCGCCAGCACCTCGGCGATCCGGTTGCCCAGCACCAGGTCCGCGGCCCGGTCGTCGTACGAGCCGAGGACGGCGATCCGCCGGCAGCCGCGGTCGGCGAGGCGCGTGACGGCGACGCGGCCGAGCTCGCCGTCGTCGAACACCACGGTGGCGGTGAGCTCCGACGACTGCCTGCCCAGCGCGACCGGCACCGTGCCGGCCTCGGCGAGCATCGCGACGCTCTCCTCGGTGAACCGGTCGAGCGTCGCGACGACGGCCGCGGGCCGCAGCGCCAGCCACGCCCGGGCGGCCGCGAGCCCGCTGACGGTGGGGTCGCCGTGGATGAGGAAGGTGTAGCCCGCCTTGCGCACCTCGGACGCGATCCGGACCAGGCCGAAGAAGGGCAGCCGGTCGCTCATGATCGAGCTGCCGTCGACGTGCCCGACGACGAGGTCGCTGCGCCCGCGCCGCAGCGACCGCGCGCTGACGTGCGGGACGTACCGCAGCGCCTCGGCGGCGGCGAGCACCTTGGCGCGCGTCTGCTCCGGGATCCGGGCGCCGGGCGTCCGGTTGAGCACGTAGGAGGCGGTCGCCCGGGACACACCCGCCTGCCGGGCGACGTCGCTCATCGTCGCCGCTCGAGGTCCCGCGTGTGTTCCGTTCGGACCGGTCGTGCCGTCCACCTGGTCGATCCTGCCAGCCACCACTCCGCCACGATCAGGTTCAGCACCCATGACGCCCAGACGGAGACACCGAGGGCCTGCGCGATCACGGTGGGTGCACCGTCGGCGCCCGAGAGGGCGCCGGGGGCGTACACCGCCAGGCAGATCGGTGACCACACGCGATTGGCCACGATGGACCACGTCAGGGCGACGCTGCGCACCATCCAGGCCCGGTGCTGTGCGTACCGGCGCCGGCGGGCGGCCCGGTACCCCAGCACACCGGTGACCAGCCAGAGCACGCCGAGCGCGGTGTTGCCCGCCTGCTGCACCGGCCCCATCTCGCCGAACGGGGCGACCGTCAGGACCGCGAGCGCTCCCGGCAGCACCCCGGCGAACAGGTACAGCCGCCCGCTCCACCGGTGCACGCGCGGGTGCGTGCGGCGCAGCCACGGCCACACCTGCAGCACGCTGGTCAGCAGCGCGACGGAACCGAAGGCGATGTGCGCCACCAGCATCGGGTAGAAGTGCGGCAGCTCCGGCTGGGGCGGGACGCGGGACCGCGCCGGGTCGAGGTCGACGTACGGCGGCAGGGCGGTGACGAGGAACAGGACGGCCAGGAGTCCGAGCGGCAGGACCCACGGCCGGCGCCAGAAGGTGCGCGACGGGGAGGGATGGGACGGCGGCGGGCTCGACGGCGGCGGGGGCGGCGTGGTGGTGGTCGGTGCGGCCATGCCCCGATGCTTCGGCGCCGCGGCGGGCCGGGGCAGCCGACCGGCCCCCGGATCCGTGGTGGGGAGATCCGGAGGATCCGCAGCTCGACGGGGGTCGTGAGTGGTGAGTGCCGCTCTAGGGGCAGTCGCCACTCACGGGGGAGCGGTGGTGCCCCGGACGACCAGCTCGGGGGTCAGCTCGGTCTCGCCGGGCGCGAGGTCGGGGTCGTCGAGGCGGGCGGCGGCGGCGCGGACGGCGTGCCGGGCGAGCAGGCCGGCGTCCTGCCGGACCGTCGTGAGGTCGACGTGGGAGAGGCGGGCGAGCCGGTCGTCGTTGTAGCCCACCACCGAGACCCGCCCCGGGACGTCGATCCCGTTGCGGCGCAACGTGTCCAGCAGCCCGAGCGCGCATCGGTCGTTGGCGGCGAGGACCGCGGTCGGCAGCTCCGGGTCGGCGAGCAGGGCCTGCGCGGCCGCGATCCCGGCGTCCTCGTGGTAGGCGCCGGGCAGCACCCGCGCGCGGGCGCCGAGTCCGTGGGCCGCCATGGCGTCGAGGTAGCCGGTCCGGCGGGCGGCGGCGTTGGGGCCGGTGCCGCCGTCGACGTGCACGATCGCGCGGTGGCCCAGGCCGACCAGATGGTCGACCGCCTGCCGGACGCCTTCGGCGTCGGCGCTGTGCACGCTGTCGAGCCCCGGTGCGGCCCGCCCGACCACCACGGCGACGGTGCGGGCGCCGAGCTCGGCGAGGAAGGCGTCGTCGACGTCCGGTCCGAGCAGGACGATCGCCTCGCAGCGGTGGGCGAGCAGGCCCTCGACCGCCGTCGCCTCGTCACGGCCCGGGGTGCGCGCCGAGAGCAGCACCTCGTAGCCGAGCCGCTCGGCCTCCGGGTAGATGGCCTCGACGAGGTCGGCCTCGAACGGCTCGCGCACGGTCATCAGCACGCCGAGGGTCCGGCTGCGCCCGCGTGCCAGCAGCCGGGCGGCGCTGTCCGGCCGGTACCCGAGCTCCTCGGCCGCGGCCAGCACCCGGGAGCGGGTCTCGGCGGAGGCCCCGGGCTGGCCGCGGAAGACCAAGGAGACCAGCGCGCGCGAGACGCCCGCGCGGGCGGCGACGTCGACCATCGTCGGCCGGCGGCGCGGCGGGAGGGGCGTGGCCATGGCGGCATCCTCGCAGGTCATGAGCGGGGTCCGACGTGCGGTACGGTCCGTCCACGACTATGTCTTGACATACGCACCTTGCGGTCACCATAGTGTGCCACGGAGCGACTAGAGCGCTCTAGTTCCACGACGAGGGCGTCCGTTCCGGACGCTCGCGCCATCGGCACCGAGGACGACCGGGAGACAGCAGCGTGGCCCCTTCATCGACGATCCGGATCGGCTCCGCGCCCGACTCGTGGGGCGTGTGGTTCCCGTCCGACCCCGAGCAGACCCCCGCCGACCGGTTCCTCTCCGAGGTCTCCGGCGCCGGGTACGAGTGGATCGAGATCGGGCCGTACGGCTACCTCGCCACCGAGCCCGACGAGCTGCGGGACCAGTGCGAGAAGCACGGCCTGAAGATCTCGGCCGGCACCGTCTTCGAGCACCTGCACCGCCCCGACTCGTGGGACGACGTGTGGAAGCAGGTCACGGACGTCGCCGCGCTGACCGCCGCGGTCGGCGGCGAGCACATCGTGGTCATCCCCGACACCTGGCGCGACCACAAGACCGGTGCGCCGCTCGAGGACCGGGTCCTCTCCGACGAGCGCTGGAAGCTCCTCACCGCCGGCATGGACGAGCTGGGTCGCCGCATCCTGGAGGAGTACGGCCTGCACGTGCAGTTCCACAGCCACGCGGACAGCCACGTCGGCCACCAGCACGAGATCGAGCGGTTCCTGGAGAACACGAATCCCGAGTACGTGAACCTGTGCCTCGACACCGGGCACGTCTCGTACTACGGCGGCGACAACGTCGGGCTGATCACGAAGTACCCCGAGCGGATCGGCTACCTGCACCTCAAGCAGGTCGACCCCGCGATCATCGCCCGGGTCGAGGCCGAGGACCTGCCGTTCCCCGAGGCCGTCCGGCTCGGCGCCATGATCGAGCCGCCGCTGGGCGTGCCGGACATGCGCGAGGTGCTCACCGCGGTCGAGGGCCTGGGCCGCGACATCTACGCGATCGTCGAGCAGGACATGTACCCCTGCCCGCCGGACCACCCGCTGCCCATCGCGCGGCGCACGCACACCTACCTCGCCGGCTGCTCGGGCCGGCTCGACATCGGCACCCCGAAGGCCTGAGAGGACGCGAAGACATGTCCGACGATCTGCGCATCGCCGTGGTCGGCGTGGGGAAGATGGGTTCCTTCCACGTCGACAGCCTCACCCGCCGCGTCCGCGGCGCCCGCGTGACCGTGGTCAACGACTTCTCGCATGTGCAGGCCGAGAAGGTCGCCGGCCCGATCGGGGCCCGCACCGTCGCCGACCCGTTCGAGGCCATCGGGGCCAACGACGTCGAGGCCGTCGTGCTGGCCAGCCCCGGCTTCGCCCACGAGAAGCAGGTCCTGGCCTGCCTCGAGCGCGGTGTCCCGGTGCTCTGCGAGAAGCCGCTGACCATGGACGGCCCGTCGTCGTACGAGGTCGTGAAGGCGCAGGCCGAGAGCGGCCGCGACCTGATCCAGGTCGGCTTCATGCGCCGGTTCGACAGCGAGTACGTCGCGTTGCGCGAGCTGATCACGAGCGGCTCGGTCGGCGCCCCGCTGATGCTGCACTGCACGCACCGCAACCCGAACGTGCCGGACTCCTTCAACTCGGAGATGGCCATGGCCGACTCCGTGGTGCACGAGGCGGACTGCACCCGCTTCCTGCTCGGCGAGGAGGTCGTGGCGGTCACCGTGCTGCGCGGCGCGCCGACGTCGGCGGCCCCCGAGGGCGTCTCCGACCCGATGCTGGTGCTGTTCGAGACCGAGTCCGGCCGGCTGGTGACCGTCGAGAGCTTCGTGCGGACCCAGGTCGCCTACGAGGTCCGCACCGAGCTCGTCGCGGAGAAGGGCAGCGCGACCATCGGGCTCGACCAGAACCTGGTGGTCAAGCAGGCCGGCCGCTGGGGCGGCACCATCGCCCCCGACTTCGTGGCGCGCTTCGGCCAGGCCTACGACACCCAGATGCAGCGCTGGGTCGACGCCGCCCGCCGCGGCACGATCGACGGCGCCGACGCCTGGGACGGCTACGCCGCCGCCGCGATCTGCGAGGCCGGCGTCGAGGCGGTTCGCACCGGCGGGCGCGTCGAGGTGAAGCTGGGGGCGCGGCCGTGAAGCTCGCTCTCGACCCGCAGATGTTCTACGCCACGCACTCGGTGCTGGAGCTGCCGGACGTGGTGGCGAAGATGGGCTACCGGTGGATGGAGCTCTCGCCCAAGGCGGACTTCGTCCCGTTCTTCCAGCACCCGCGCGTGGACGACGCCACCGTGGCGAAGCTGCGCAAGCGGGCGGCGGACGCCGGGGTGGGGATCGCCTCGGTGCTGCCCGTGCTGCGCTGGTCCGGGCCCGGCGAGGAGGAGCGCCAGGCCGCGGTGCGGGCCTGGAAGCGGGCCATCCAGATCACCGTGGACCTCGGCGTGGACACCATGAACTCGGAGTTCAACGGCCGCCCGGAAAGCGCGGAGTTCGCCGAGGCCCAGTTCCTGCGCTCGCTCGACGAGCTGCTCCCGATCTTCGAACGCGAGGGTCTGAAGCTGGTGCTCGAGCCGCACCCGGACGACTTCATCGAGGACGGCCGCGCCGCGGTGAACATGATCCGGGGGCTGAACCGGGACTGGATCTCGTTCCTGTACTGCACCCCGCACACCTTCCACCAGGGCGGTTCCGGCGGGGACCCGGCCGGGATCATCGCCGCGGCCGCGGAGAAGGTCACCTACGTGCACCTGGCCGACACCCTGGACCACACGGCGTCGAACGGCCTGCGCTACATCGTCAACCCGCCGGGGTCGACCGCGCGGGTGCACCAGCACGCCGAGATCGGCCGCGGTGAGGTCGACTTCGACGCGGTGTTCGCCGCGCTGGCCGCGGTCGGGTTCGACGGCGTGGTCTCGTCGTGCGTGTTCGGGTGGGAGGAGGACGCCGAGGGCATCAGCGTGCGGCAGCGCGAGAAGGCCACCGCCCTGATCGAGAAGCACTTCGGCGCCGACCGCCTCCACGTCTGACCGTCCGGCCGCGAGGGGCCGGCGCCCCTCGCGGCACCGTCCCCTCGCGAAGGATCCCCTTGTCCCACACGCCCGACGCGGTGCCGGCCGTCCCCACAACCCCGATCCCCGGCCCGCACCACCGGCGGCTCACGCTCCTCACCGTCGTCGCCACCTTCGGCGGCCTGCTCTTCGGCTACGACACGGGCGTGATCAACGGCGCCCTGCCGTACATGACGGACGACCTGGGCCTGACCCCGGCGACCGAAGGCGTCGTCACGAGCTCCCTGCTCCTCGGCGCGGCCCTCGGCGCCTTCCTCGGCGGCCGCATCTCCGACCGCCGCGGCCGCCGCACGATGATCCTCTGGCTGGCGGTGCTGTTCGCCGTCGGCACCCTGATCTGCACGTTCGCCCCGGGCGTCGGCGTGATGGTGCTCGGCCGGGTGGTGCTCGGCCTGGCGGTCGGCGGCGCGTCCGTCACCGTGATCGCCTACCTCTCCGAGGTCTCGCCCGCCGAGCGGCGCGGCCGGCTCGTCACGCGGAACGAGCTCATGATCGTGAGCGGGCAGCTGCTCGCGTTCCTCTGCAACGCCGTGATCGGCGGGATCTGGGGCGAGGCCGGCGGCGTCTGGCGCTGGATGCTGGTGATCGCCACGCTGCCCGCGGTCGCGCTCTGGGTCGGCATGCTCGCGATGCCGGAGAGTCCGCGCTGGCTCGCCTCGCGCGGCCGGTTCGGCGAGGCGCTCGCGGTGCTGCAGCAGGTGCGCGACGCCAAGCGCGCGGAGGCCGAGCTCGCCGAGGTGCGCGCGCTGGCCGAGGAGGACCGGGCCGCGCGGACCGCCGGCTGGCGCGACCTCGCCGTCCCGTGGATCCGCCGCATCGTGGTCGTCGGGCTGGCGATCGCCGTCATGCAGCAGATCACCGGCGTGAACTCGATCATGTACTACGGCACGCAGATCCTCACCGAGTCCGGCTTCGACCGGGACGGCGCGCTGATCGCGAACATCGCCAACGGCGTGATCTCCGTGCTGGCCACGTTCGTCGGCATCTGGCTGCTCGGCCGGGTGCCGCGGCGACCCATGCTGATCGTCGGGCAGATCGGCACCTTCTCGGCGCTGCTGCTCGTCGGTGTGTTCTCGCTGGTGCTGCCCGAGGGCGTCGGCCGCGCGTCCGTCGTCCTGGCGCTGACGGTGACCTTCCTGGCCTTCCAGCAGGGCGCGATCTCCCCGGTGACCTGGCTGATGCTGTCGGAGATCTTCCCGCTCAAGCTGCGCGGCCTCGGCATGGGCGTGTGCGGCCTGATGCTGTGGATCGTGAACTTCCTGGTCGGCCTGCTGTTCCCGATCCTGGTGGCGGGCATCGGGATCTCCTCGACGTTCTTCCTGTTCGCCGGCCTCGGCGTGTGCGCCATGCTGGTGGCGAAGGCGATCGTGCCGGAGACCAAGGGGCGGACCCTGGAGCAGCTCGAGCGCGAGTTCACGCAGGCGGGCGTCCCGGCAGCGGCGTCGGCGGAGGTGACGCGATGACGGTGATGGTGGCGGTCCCCGACTCGCCCGAGGGACGGACGGCCCTCTCGGCGGCGATCGACGAGACGCGGCGGCGGGACACGGACCTGGTCGTGCTGAACCTCGCGCTCGACCCGCTCGACGTCGTCGGGATGCCGAGCGACCTGCCGATCACCGTCCGCGAGCGCACCGGGCACGCGGATCTCGCCGACTGCGTACTCGCCGCCCTCGACGAGTACGAGGGCAAGGTCGACCTGCTCGTGATCGGGATGAAGAAGCGCACGCCGATCGGCAAGGTCCTGCTCGGCAGCCTCTCGCAGCGCCTGCTGCTGGAGGCGGACGTCCCGGTCCTGGCCGTCAAGCGCTGAACCGGGGACGGGCGGGTTCGCCGGCCAGGATCCGGTCCAGCACCGGGCGCAGGTGGTCGGCGAACCCCTCCGGGTCCTCGGACATCGGGAAGTGCCCCCGTCCGGGCATGACGACGAGCTCGCCACCGAGCTGCTCCGCGGCGGCCCGGCTCATCTCGGTGGTCGCGGAGTAGTCGTACTCGCCGCTGAAGACGTAGAGCGGGCACCCCGCCGGCCCGAGGTCCGCGGCGTGCTCCGGCAGGTCGCGCGAGTAGAAGTACGTGTCGCCCTGGTAGACGCCCGGGCCGGACTGGGCGTACTCCCAGAGCGTCTGCTCGCGCGGCCCCGTCGGGCTGCCCGGCGCGATCAGCCCGCCGACCCAGCTGGTCAGGAACCCCGAGTGGTCGACGTCGGCGCGGTTCGTCCACTCCACGAAGCGCCCCGGGTTGCCGAGCCCGCCCTCGAGGGAGCACACCGCCCGCCACCGCTCGCCGCACGTGCTCGCGAGGTAGAGCGCGATCGCACCGCCCATCGAGCAGCCGAGCAGCACCGGTTCGTCCAGTTCCAGCGCGTCGGCCACGGCGAGGATCGTCGCCGCGTAGGTCCGCGTCGTGAGCGCGTAGCGGCGGCTCCGCCAGTCCGCGGGCGGATCCGAGCGCCCGTGCCAGGGCATGTCGAACGCGACCACGCGGAACCGCGCCGTCAGGTCCGGGTCCTCGAGCAGGTACCGGAACTGCCGGGAGTCGGCACCGGCGGTGTGCAGGCAGAGCAGCGGCACGCCCGAGCCCGCGGACTCGACGTGGATCCGCTGCAGGTCGCCCTCCACGTCGACGTGCAGGTAGCGCCCCTCGATGGGACTCGGCCCCGGCAGGGGTGGGCGCGGGTCCGACCGCCGCGGCTGCGGCGGGACCGCGCGCGCCCGGAGGGCGTCGACGATCCGGTCGACGGCAGGAGCGGCACGCGCCCACACCTCCCGGCTGCCGCGCACCCGGTGCGCCCCGCCGGTCGCGACGAGCGCCTGGGCCGAGGTCATCCCCCGCGGCGGCGGCGAGGCGCAGAACAGCTCCCACTCCTCGGCCGTGACGGCGAAGGAGAAGTCCCAGCTGGCGTTGACGTCGTCGCCCTCGGTCACCTCGAGCGCCTCGTCGCGGACCCGCACCCCGATGCGGCGGTCGCCGATCTCGAGGAGGGCCGACCACGGGTGGCAGGGCGGCAGCCCGCGCAGGAGGGTGGGGTCCAGGGCACGGGTGATGTCGTCGTCACGGAGAAGGGCCACGCGCCAGATCGTAAGTCCGTCTGACAATCGGGGGAACCCGCTCCTCGCGATCGGCCGGATGGGACGAGTAGCTGTTGACTGCATCGCGGAGTTGTGTCTACGGTCCGGTCCATCGATTGTCAGACGAACTGACAATCACGAGGTGCCGACCACAACGGTGCGACAAGATGGGACTGCGCGATGACGGGCAGTGACAAGACGGTGGGCAAGGCCGTGCCGACCGGGTACGCCGGCGAGCCCGAGACGCCGGAGCGGGCGGCGAAGCGCCGGTCGGCGACCCGCGGGGCGTTCTTCGCCGAGTTCGTTGATATGTTCGACATCTACCTGCCGACGGTGATCCTCACCCCGGCCTTGATCTACTTCCAACCGGCGGGCATGTCCGCGGGGCTCTCCGCGATCCTGACCTCGCTCGTGTTCGCCACGACCCTCATCGGCCGGCCCATCGGGGCGGCGATCTTCGGCGGGCTCGCGGACCGGGTGGGCCGCCGCCGGGCCACCATCACCTCGGTCGGCGGATTCGGCGTGATCACGCTGCTCATCGCCTTCATCCCGGGCTACGCCACGATCGGGATCGCCTCCTACTGGCTGCTGATCCTGCTGCGCTTCCTCGACGGGATCTGCCTCGGCGGCGGGTACACGGGCGCGCTGCCGCTGGCGATGGAGTACGCGCCGAAGCACAAGCGCGGCCTGCTGGGCGGGGTCATCCTCGCCGCCTTCCCGCTGGCCTACATCGTGATCAACCTCGTCGGGATGGCGTCGTTCGCGCTCTTCCCGCTGGCGGGGCCGGACTCGCCCTACGCGGTGTGGGGCTGGCGCATCCCGTTCGTCCTTGGCGCGCTCCTGGCCGGCGTGCTGGTGCTGTACTACGTGCGCTACGTCTCGGAGTCCGAGATCTGGGAGGCGTCGGAGAAGAAGTCCGCGCCGCTGAAGAACCTCTTCACCGGTTCCAGCGGCCGCAGCTTCCTGCAGGTCTTCGCGATGATGACCGGATTCTGGCTGACCCAGAACATGGTCACGCTGTTCCTGCCGACCACCGTGCTGCACACCGTGCTGAAGCTCAGCGGGAGCCAGCTCACCACGGCGCTGCTGATCGCCTACGCCTGCCTGGTCGTCAGCTACATCGGCTCGGGCGTGATCGCCCAGCGGATCGGCCGCCGGAGGTTCTTCGTCGTCCTCGGCGCACTCATCGCGGTGGGCGGGTCGACGCTGATGGCGCTGCTGATGAACGGGTCCCACCTGTCGTACGGCGCGATGGTGCTCCTCGTCTGCGTGTTCTCCGTGCTGGTCACGGCACCGTGGGGCGTGGTACTGCCCTACATCAACGAGCGCTTCCACACCGACGTCCGGGCGTCGGCGTTCGGCCTCGGGTTCAGCGCCTCGGTGATCATCCCGTCCTTCTACGCGTTCTTCTACGCGGGCCTGAACCAGGTCGTCTCGGCGGCGGTGGCCGCGGCCCTGCTGCTGGCGATCGGCGGAGTCCTGGGGGCGGTGGGCGCCGCGGCGGGCCCGGAGACGAAGGACGTCGACTTCACGAGGGCGGCCTGATGGCCTACGAGGTCCTCGCGGTCCGCTACGGGACCCGGACCGCGCGCCGGTCGGAGACCTTCCTCAACCACCACGTCTACGGCGAGCCCGACTCCGAGCTCCCGATGGACTACTTCTTCTGGGTCGTCCGCGACGGCGGGCGGACGACCGTGGTCGACTGCGGTTTCGGCGCCGCGGCCGGCGCCCGCCGGCGCCGGACGATGCTGGTGGACCCGGTGGAGGCGTTGCGCGGCCTGGGGATCGAGCCCACGACCGTCGACCGGCTCGTGGTGACCCACGCCCACTACGACCACATCGGCAACCTCGACCACTTCCCGGAGGCCGAGATCGTGCTCGCCCGCCGCGAGCTGGACTTCTGGACCGGCCCCTACGCCGGCCGGTTGCAGTTCGCCCACTCCACCGAGCCCGACGAGCTCGGCCTGCTCGCCAAGGCCGCCGCGGACGGGCGGGTCCGGCTCGTCGAGGACACGCTCGACCTGGCACCGGGGTTCGAGCTGGTGGTGGTCGGCGGGCACACGCCCGGGCAGCTCGTCGCGCAGGTCGCGACGACCGGGGGCGCGGTCGTGCTCGCCGCGGACGCACTGCACCTCTACGAGGAGCTCGAGCGCGACCGCCCGTTCTTCGTCGTGGCCGATCTCGCCGACATGTACCGGGGCTTCGACCTGCTCCGCGAGATGACCGAGGACCCCGGCCGGGTGCTGCTCGCCGGGCACGACGCCGCGGTCCCGGAACGGTTCCCGGGCCGCGTGCCCGGGCTGGCCCCGGAGCTCGCCGACCTGGTCGTCCGGGTCGCACCGGGGGAGGACACCGCATGACGGCCACCCTCACGTGCGATGGCCTCGCCGACACGGTCGTGCTCGTCACCGGGGCCGCGGGCGCCCTCGGCGCGGCGAGTGCGCGGGTGCTGGCCGAGCGCGGCGCGCGGCTCGTGCTCACCGACCTCGACGCCGCGGGACTCGAGAAGGTCGCGGCCGGGCTGCCCGGTGCGGCCGTGTGCGTGCCCGGCGACGTCGCGAGCGAGGCCGACGTCGACGCCGCCGTCGCCGCGGGCGTCGAGGCGTTCGGCCGGATCGACCGGTACCACCTCAACGCGGGAATCCCCGGACCGCTGGTCCGGCTCCCCGATCTCACGGTCGAGGACTTCGACCGGGTGACGGCCGTGAACCTGCGCGGCACCTTCCTCGGCCTCCGGGCGGCGTTTCGCCGGTTCGAAACCCAGGGTTCAGGGGGCGCGATCGTGCTCACGGCATCCATCGCGTCGCTGCGCGGCAGCGACGACCTGCTGGCCTACCAGGCGTCGAAGCACGGCGTGCTCGGCCTGCTGCGCGGGGCCGCGGTCTACGGCGGCCCGCTCGGGGTCCGCGTCAACGCCGTCGCCCCCGGGATCGTGCCGACCGCGCTGTTCGCGGCCTCGGGCGACGGGCCGGGCGGAGGAGGGGACATGGCCCGCCGGGCGGCGACCACGCCGCTGCGCCGGCCGGGCACGCCCGAGGAGATCGCGTCGGTGGTGGCCTTCCTGCTCGGCGACGGGGCCTCGTACCTCACGGCCGAGGTCGTCTCCGTCGACGGCGGGGCGGCGGCGGTCAGCACGGTGCGGCCGTCGGGCGGGGCGGGCGCGTGGGACACCGGGCCGGTCGACGCCCGGCTGCGGGCAGGAGCGCGGGAGGGGAGCCAGTCGTGACGGACACCGTGGACACGGTCGGGATGATCGGCCTCGGCAACATGGGCGGCCGGATGGCGCGCCGGCTCGTCGACGCCGGGTTCACCGTCGTCGGGCACGACCCGGTGGCGGGACGGGCCGGGTCGGTCGGTGCGGAGCCCGCGGCGGACCCGGCCGATGTGGCGCGGCGGACCCGGGTCCTGCTGCTGTCGTTGCCGGACAGCCACGTCGTGGAGCCCGTGGTGCGGGCGGTGCTGGCGGTGGCCGACGAGGGGACCACGATCGTGGATCTCTCCACCGCGTCGCCTGCGTCGACCCGGACCCTGCACGACGAGGCGCTCGCGCGCGGCGTGCGCTACCTCGACGCCGGGATCTCCGGGGGCGCCGCCGCCGCGGAGAAGGGCAGTCTGACGATCATGGCCGGGGGCGACCCGGGCGCGCTCGCCGAGCTCGAGAGCGTCCTCGCGCCGATCGCGGCGACCGTGCACCACATGGGGCCGTCCGGCGCCGGGCACACGGCCAAGCTGCTCAACAACTTCCTCAACGCCGTCAGCCTCGCGGCCTCCGCCGAGGTGATGGTCGCGGGCCGCAAGGCCGGGCTGGACCTGCCGCAGCTGCTCGAGGTGATCAACTCGAGCAGCGGCGTCAACTTCGCGACCACGAACCGGTTCCCCGCGATCGTCCGCGGCGACTACCTCGAGGGCGGCCTGACGAGCAGGCTCATGACCAAGGACGTCGCGCTCTACGTCGACCTGATGGGCCGGCTCGGCGTCCCCACCCTGAACGCCGCGGGCCCGCTGGCCAGCTTCGGGCTCGCGGAGAACCTCGGCTACGGCGACCTGATCAGCAACCGCGTCGTCGACGCACTCGGCGACGTCGCCGGCGGGGTACGAGTGCACGACCAGGAAGGATGACCAGTGCAGATCGTTCGGGGCCGGGCCCCTGACACCACACCGACCCAGAACCGGACCGAGACCTTCACCGGCACGGTCTGGGGTGACCCGGTGCTGCCGACCACCGCCGAGCACAACACGCTCAACTCGGTGACCTTCACGCCGGGGGCGCGCACGTACTGGCACCACCACACCGGCGGCCAGCTGCTCGTCGTCACGGCGGGGATGGGCTGGGTCTGTCCCCGCGGCGAGGAACCGCAGGTCATCCGGGCCGGCGACGTGGTGTGGGTGCCGCCCGGCGAGCAGCACTGGCACGGCGGGACCGCGGACACGGTGATGACCCATCTCGCCTTCTCGATCGGGCCGACGACGTGGCTCGAGGAGGTCACCGAGGGGGACTACCTCGCGGCCGTGGAGGTGGCGCGATGAGCGGCGGGGACGACCGGTACGAGCGGGGCCTCGGCATCCGCCGCGAGGTGCTCGGCGACGCGCACGTGGACCGCTCGCTGCAGGGCGTCAGCGAGTTCTCGCGGCCGGTCCAGGAGTACGTCACGCAGAACGTCTGGGGCGAGCTGTGGAGCCGGCCGGGACTCGACCGGCGCACCCGCAGCCTGCTCAACCTGGTGATGCTGACGGCGCTCAACCGCGGCCACGAGCTCGCCGTGCACGTCCGCGGCGCGGTGACGAACGGCTGCACCGAGACCGAGATCCAGGAGGCGCTGCTGCAGACCACCGGGTACTGCGGTGCCCCGGCGGCGCTCGAGGCCTTCCGGGTGGCCGAGCGGGTGTTGCGGGAGATCGCCGCCGAGTCCGTCGACGTCTCGGGGAACGGCCATGGGTGAGGCGTTCGACCGCGTCGGCTTCGTCGGGCTGGGCCGGATGGGCACACCGATGGTGCGGCGGCTCGCGGCCGGGGGAGTGGCGGTGCGCGGGCACGACGCCGCGCCCGGCGTGGCCGAGGGGCTCGCCGACGTCCTCACCCCCATGCCGAGTGCCGCGGCCGCGGCCGAGGGCGCGCCCGTCGTCGTCCTGATGCTGCCGGACTCCGGGATCGTGGAGAAGGTCGTCGACGGCGGCCTGCTCGACGCCCTCGCGCCCGGCACCCTGCTCGTGGACATGAGCACGTCGGAGCCGCTGCGGACCCGGGCGCTGGCCGAGCGGGTCGCCGAGCGCGGCGCCACGCTGGTCGACGCGCCGGTGTCCGGGGGTGTGGCGGGGGCCGAGGCCGGCACGTTGACGATCATGGTCGGCGGACCGGACGACGCCGCGGAACGGCTCACCCCGCTGCTGGCGCTGATGGGCCGGGTCCGGCACGTGGGCGGGACGGGCGCCGGGCACGCGCTCAAGGCGCTCAACAACCTGCTCTCCGCCTCGCACCTGCTCGCGACGTCGGAGGCGATCCTCGCGGGGGAGCGGTTCGGGCTGGACGCCACGGCCATGCTCGACGCGATCAACGGCTCCAGCGGCCGCAGCGGGTCCACCGAGACCAAGTGGCCCACGCACATCGTCCCCGGCACCTACGGCTCCGGCTTCACGGCCGGGTTGATGGTCAAGGACCTGCGGATCGCGCTCGGGCTGGCCGAGGCCGTCGACGCACCCCGCGGCCACGCCGAGCGCACGCTCGCCCTCTGGAGCCGCGCCGTCGGGACCCTCGGGCCGGAGGCGGACCACACCGAGATCGCACGATGGCTGCGGGAGCGGCCGGAGGAGGACCAGTGACCGCGACCGAGACCCTCACGACGGAGCAGCAGCGGGTCAAGGACGAGTTCGTGCGGGTCCGCGGCACCTGGGGCGAGCCGTGGCAGCGGATCCTCGAGCTCGACCCCGCGTTCCTCGAGGCCTACCTGCGCTTCTCGAGCGTGCCGTGGACCGCGGCGTCGCACCTCGAGCCGAAGGTCAAGGAGTTCGTCTACATCGCGGCCGACGCCGCGGCGACCCACCTGTACGAGCCCGGCATCCGCCAGCACGTCGCGGCCGCGCTCCGGCACGGGGCCACGCCGGCCGAGATCATGGAGGTCCTGGAGCTGACCAGCACGCTCGGCATCCACGCCTGCAACATCGGGGTGCCGCTGCTGCTCGAGGTGCTCGAGGAGGAGGGCCTCCGCACCGGGCCGGCGCCGCTGGACGAGCGCCGGGAGAGGCTCAAGGCCGAGTTCACCGCCCACCGCGGCTACTGGCACGAGTTCTGGAGGGCATCCTCGAGCTCGCCCCGGACCTGTTCGAGGCGTACGTCGAGTTCTCCTCGGTGCCGTGGAAGACCGGCACGCTGGAGCCGAAGGTCAAGGAGATGATCTACATCGCCTTCGACGCCGCGGCCACCCACCTCTACGTCCCGGGGCTCAAGCTGCACCTGCGCAACGCCGTGCGCCTCGGTGCCACGCAGGACGAGCTGATGGAGGTGCTGTCGATCGTCAGCGTGATCGGCATCCACGCGGCGACGACGGCGGCACCGATCCTCGCCTCGGTGGTCGCCGAGCAGGAGAGCGGGTCGGGGTGACGCCGGCCGGCGCCGGTGCCCGGGCCGCCGCGGAGGGTGCGAACGCGCCACGGCGGCCCGGCAGCGGCGCGGGTCCGACTACTGTGCGCCTGGTGACGGCAGGTGAGGAGACGGGCACCTTCCGCGGGATCCGGGTCGGCCGGATCGCCGCGCCCCTGCGCGAGCAGGTCATCGACGGGCTGCGCACCGCGATCCTCGAGTTCGAGCTGCAGCCCGGGCAGCGGCTCGTGGAGCGCGAGCTCATCGAGCAGACCGGGGTGTCCCGCGCGACGATCCGCGAGGCGCTGCGCGAGCTGGCCGCCGAGGGGCTCGTCGTCACCGTGCCGCAGAAGGGGGCGATGGTCTACAAGCCCTCGGCCGACGAGGCCCGCGACCTCTACGCGGTGCGGGCCTCGCTGGAGGCACTCACCGTGCGCCGGTTCATCGAGCGGGCGAACGCGGCGCACCACGACCGGCTGCGGGCCACCGTCACCGCGCTGGAGCAGGACGTCGAGGCGGGCGCGGACATGCACCGACTGCTGCGCGACAAGGACCTCTTCTACACCGAGCTGCTCGCCGGGGCGGCCAGCCCCACGATCGAACAGATCCTCGGTGGGGTGCAGGCGCGGGTCCGGCTGCTGCGCGCCACGTCCATGTCGCAGCCCGGCCGCGCGGCCCAGATGGCGGTGGAGATGCGTGCCCTGGTCGACGCGATCACCGCCCGCGACGTCGCCTCCGCCGAGCGACTCTGCATCGAGCACCTCGAGCACGCCGCCGCGACCGGCCTCGCCGCCCTCGACGGGGTGGGCCGAGCGGGGTCGTAGCCGTCCCACCGACAGCGAAACGGCACCCCGCCCGTCCGGGCGGGGTGCCGTCGTCGTTCGTCGGCCGGGCGATCCCGGCCGGCCGGATCACTCCTGCTCGGAGCCCTTCTCGGACTCCTGCGCCGGCAGCTCCGCGGTCGGGACCTGCACCGGGATGCTGGTCACGCCCGGCTTCTGCGGCTCGGCGTAAACGCCCGCCACCCGGACCTTCAGCACACCCGCCTCGTAGGAGGCGCTCACCGCGTCGGCGGTGACGTGCCGGGGGAGGGCGAAGCTGCGGCGGAAGGAGCCGTAGCGGACCTCGCGGACGCGGCGGCCCTCGTTCTCCTCGTTCCGCTCGTCACGGCGCTCGCCGTGCACCACCAGGCGGCCCTCCTCGACGTCCACGTGGACGTCGGTGGCGGGGTCGAGGCCCGGGACCTCCAGGGAGACCAGGGCGTCGGCGCCGTCACGGCTCACGTCGGCGGCCGGGGTGAAGCCGCTCTCCGGGCGCGCGACGCGCACGGCGGAGGGGCCGAAGGCGCGCCGCACCAGGGCGTCGAAGTCGGCGAAGAAGGGGTCGCGGCGCGGGATCAGGGTGCTCATCGTGTGTCTCCTCGATGCTGGTCGCTGGCGGGGTTCGCAGCGCCTGACTGCACAAACGTGAGTCGACCCGACTCAATTCCTGTCATGAGGAGGTGGAGCGCGTCACAGTGGTGGGGTGACGGAGGAGCACGACCACGACCGGGACGACGAGCCGGGCGGCGACCCGGTCTGCTGGCTGCACGAGCTGTGCCCGGCCTGCGGAGCCATGCCCACGGACGACCCGTCCGCCCCGCCCGACCGCTGCTGGCGATGCGGCGAGCCCTACCCCGAGAACGACCGTGCGCGGGTACTAGTGGGACCAACACACAAA
>NZ_JBEZDN010000094.1:0-31502 GCF_040648315.1 Pseudonocardia sp. NPDC049154 | reverse complement strand
ATCATCAACTTCTCGGGGCCCGCCTCAGCGCAGCGACACGACCCGACTCCCGCGGTCGGTCACGCCCTCACCTGCACTCCATTCCCGGAAGAGCCCCTTACCCGCATAGGCACTGGGGTGGATCACGCCCGCCGCCGGGACAGTAGCTGCGTGGGCCTTCTCGTAGCTGTGCGGGCCTTGGTAGGGGACTGTGAACCTTCCGCTCTGCCTCAGAAGAGGTGGTCGGCCCGGCGTGTCCCGTTTGGGGTGACGGGATCTGGTCTGTGATCGTCACCGTCGTGCGTTCGTGATCTTGCTGCTGTCCTGTTTCCTGAGCTGTCCGCCCTGGTCATCGAGGAGGTCGACGGCTCTGGCGGCGTTGTGCGGGTCCGCGCTCGGACGTCAGGTCTTGACGGTGTCTGCCCGCGGTGTGGCGACGTGTCGCGACGAACTCATGCCTGGCACCTGCGCCGTCTGGCCGATCTTCCCGCCGCTGGCCGCGGTCTCGTCATCGACCTGCGCGTCCGACGCCTGATCTGCGGCAACGCCGCGTGCCGGCAGAAGACCTTCCGCCCAAGGACCTGGCCGCCGTGACCGCCGGACTGTCCATGCCCTACAGCAACGGCCCTGCCGAGAGCGTCAACAACAAGATCAAACTACTGAGACGGCAAATGTATGGCCGGGCCGGTTTCGCGCTGCTCCGGCAACGGATCCTGCTCAGCTGACAACCACCTCATCTGAGCCAGAGCCGGAAAGTCGACAGTCCCGACCACAGCATCAGCAGGACGATAGTGCGGATTCGGAGCGGGAAAGTGGCGCCGAGAGGTGGAACGGCGTGCTCAACGGATGGAGGATCCGATTCCGAGACCGCCGTCGACGTCGAGGACGACGCCGGTGACATAGCCGGCGGCCGGTGAGCACAGGTAGGCCGCGGCCTCGGCTATGTCGCTGGGGTCGCCGGTGTGGCGCAGCGGCACCTTGGAGATCAGCTTCTCCCGGGCGGGCCCGTTCATGGAGGCGAGCATCGGGGTCTCGATCAGGCCGGGGGCGATGGCGTTGGCGGTGATGGCGTGGCGGGCGCCTTCCAGGGCGATGGTGCGGGTGAGTCCGACGATCCCGGCCTTGGCGGCGACGTAGTTCGCCTGCCCGTAGTTGCCCCGCCAGCTCATCGAGGAGAAGGACAGGATGCGGCCGTAGCGTCGCTGCTGCATGTACGGCAGCGCGGCGCGGATGCAGAAGAAGGTGGCCGAGAGGCTGGTGTCGAGCACGGCGTGCCAGTCGGCGTCGTCGATGTCGGTGGCGCGGTTGTCGCGGATGATCCCGGCGTTGTTGACCAGGACGTCGATGCGGCCGTGGTCGGTGTGGACCTGGCGGATCCAGTCGTCGACATCGGCGGAGCGGGTCACGTCCAGGGCGCGGGCCTCGGCGGGGATGCTGTGCTTGTCGACCAGCTCGGCGGCGAGCTCGGCGCCGGCAGCCTCGTTTATCTCGCCGATCATCACCGCAGCGCCCTCGGCGGCGAAGCGGTGGGCCATGGCCCGGCCGAGGCCCTGCCCGGCGCCGGTGATCAGTACGGTCTGTCCGACGTAGCGGTTCATCTGCGGGTTCCCTGCATTGTCGCGGTGGTGCGGTGGAGGCGGTGGTGCGGTGGAGGCGGTGGGTCGCGGGGCTGGTCGGTCATCCGGCGGTGCGGCGGGTGAAGAAGCGGCGCAGCTCGGCGGGCACGTCGTGGCGGGCCCAGTGCCGGTCGAAGGCCTGCAGCTCGAGGTGCAGGCCCTGCTCGATCGAGGGCTGCTCGTCGAGCTCGGCCAGCATCGTCTTGAACGCGGCCTGGGCCGGGTTGGCGGCGGCGGCCAGGGTCTCGGCGACGCGGTGTCCGGCGTCGGTGCCGTGGCCGGGTTCGACGACCGCATGCAGCCAGCCCGAGGCCTGGAACCGTTCGGCGGGCAGCAGTTCGCCGGTCAGGGCGAGCCAGCGGCCCAGGGAGTCGCCGAGCTTGCGGCGCATCCGGACCGCCGCTCCGGCGCCCGGGACGAGGTGGTTGCGGATGTGCCCGTCCCCGATCAGGGTACCGGCCTCGGCGAGGACGGCGTCGCAGGCCAGGGCGAGCTCGAGGCCGCCGGCGACGGCGTGGCCGTGCAGGACCGCGACGACCGGCAGCGGGCTGCGCTCGATGCGGCGGGTGAGCTCGGAGACGGTGGACAGGAACGGCACCGGGGACCGGCCGGCCTCGGCCAGGGCGAGCAGGTGCTGCAGGTCGGCGCCGGCGCAGAAGCTCGGGCCGGCGCCGGTGAGCAGCACCGCGCGGGTCGCGGTGTGCTGTTCGGCGTCGGTGAGCGCGGCGGTCAGGGCGTCGACCAGGGTGGCGTCGAGGGCGTTTCGCTGGGCCGGTCGGTTGAGCACGAGCCGGCGGACCGCGCCGCGCTGCTCGACGCGCAGCACCGAGCAGGACAGGCCGGTCACCGCGCCGCCCCGGTGGGGTCGGCGGCGGCGCGCAGGTCCCGGCGCAGCTGGGCGCGTTGGATCTTCCCGCTGGCGGTCTTGGGCAGGCTCGCCACGACGTGGACGCGGCGGGGGTAGGCGTGCGCGGCGTAGTGTTGCCGGACGTGGTTCTGCAGCTCGCGCTCCAGTTCTGCGGGCTCCGCAGCAGCTGAGGCATCGGACCGCAGCACGACGAAGGCCTCGATGACCTCCCCGCGGACCGGGTCGGGCCCGGCGACCACGGCGCACTCGGCCACGGCGGGGTGCTGGGCGAGCACGGACTCGACGTCGAACGGGCCGATCCGGTACCCGGCCATGATGATCACGTCGTCGTCGCGGGAGGAGAACCGCAGGGTGCCGTCCGCATTGCGGGTGGCCAGGTCCCCGGACAGGTAGAAGCGCCCGTCGCCGGTGAAGCGGTCGGTGGCCTCGCGCCCGGCGTAGCCGGTGAAGGTCATCAGCGGGCTGGCGGCGATGTCGACGGCCAGCAGCCCGGGCTCGCCGATCTCGGCCGGCGTGCTGGTGCCCTCCTTGAGCACGGTGACCGACCAGCCCGGCAGCGCCACCCCATGGTCTGGGCGACGACCGGGATCTCCAGGTCGGGGTGGTGCGGGAAGCCGATCGTCATCCCGAGCTCGGTCTGTCCGTAGTGGTCGTGGACCTGCAGCCCCAGGGCCGGCCCGGCCCACTCGTTGACCTCCGCGGTCAACGGCTCACCGGCGCTGGACAACCGCCGCAGGCGCAGGCCCTGCGGGACCGGGACCTCGCTGGTGCGCAGCGACCGGAACACCGTCGGCGCGGCGGCGTAGTCGGTGACACCGAGGTCGACCAGCGCCCGCCAGGTCGCCGCGGCGTCGAACCCGCCGCGCTGCAGCACGCTGCGCAGACCGAGGGTCATCGGCGCGACGACCGCGGCGTACAGCCCATAGGCCCAGCCCGGGTCCGCGCCGCACCAGTACACCGAGTCCTCACCGACACCGAGGGCGAACCGCAGGTAGGACTGCCAGCCCGCGACGTAGCGCAGTGGGTGCACAACCCCCTTCGGCGCCCCGGTGGTGCCCGAGGTGAACATGTGCACGAACGCGCCGTCCCCGCCGATCGGAGTGCTGGCCTCGAACGGCTGCGCGGCGTCGAGCCGGGCGGCCAGACCACGGATCGGGTCGTCGGACCCGGCCACCAGCAGCGTGCACGCCCCCGCGGGCACCTTCTCGGCCTGCTCGGGGTCGGCGACCACGACCTTCGCCTCGGCGCCCGCCAGCCGCGAGGCCACGGCGTCGGCGGCGAAGGCGGTGAACAGCGGGACGTAGACCGCCCCGGCCCGCCAGATCCCCAGCAGCACGGTGACCAGATCCACGCTCTTGCCCATCAGCGTGGCCACCCGGTCCCCGCGTCCGACGCCGAGCTCACCGAGCAGCCCGGCGAAGCGCTGCGACTTCTCCCGCAGCTCACCGAAGGTCAGGTCGAGCGTCGAGCCGTCGGGCTCGACGAACGTGAACGCCACCGCGTCGCGCGGATGGCGGTCGCACATCAACCACGCGGGGTCGGCGTCGGCCGCCGAGAACACCGCCACTATCTCGCCGACGAGCTCGGTGACGTGCGTGGTTGCCGCGGTCGGCTGCGATGCCATACACCCTCCTTTGGGTACGGTCTACGGTACTGAATACCAGTGAAAAGTACCCGACCGGTGGAGGAACCTCAAGAGGGCGCCTCCCATGGTGTCGTCGGCCCGCGTCGCGAGAGTGCGGCGGGCGAAGCGCGCGCCGGACCGGGCAGCTGTCGGCGAACGAGGGGAAGGGCGTGCGACCATGACGGCCATGTCGGCGATCTCGGACAAGCGCGACCAGCGCCCTCGTCGCACCCCGCGCCGGCGCATCGTCGACACCGCCCGGCTCGACGAGCTGCGGCGGCGGGCCGAGGACATCATCCTCGCCGAAGGCTTCACGTCGGTGACGATGGACGAGCTGGCCGGACGGTTGGGGTGCTCGAAGGCGACGCTCTACAGCCTCGCGCCGACCAAGGAACAGCTCGTCCTGGCCGTCACGCGCAGCTTCTTCCGTGAGGCCGCCGCCGAGATCGAGCGCGCCGTGGCGGCCGAACCCGATCACCGCCAGCGGATCCGGACCTACCTCGACGGGGTCGGCACGGCCATGCGTCGCCACAGCCTCGCCTTCTACGACGACATGGTCGGCTACGAACCCACCGCGCAGATCTACCGCAAGAACTCCGCCGCCGCCGCCACACGCGTCCGCGAACTGATCGAGGACGGGGCACAGGCCGGCGCCTTTCGTCCGGTCAACAGCCCGTTCGCCGCCCAGGTCATCGCCGTGGCCATCGACGCCGTGCAGTCCGGGGTACTGCTCGAGCGCACCGGACTCACCGCCGGAGAAGCGTTCTCCCAGCTCGGCGACCTCCTCCTTGACGGCCTGTCACCGGCCTGACCTTTGTGCGGGGCTCGCGGCTCCGCCTGCGCCGCTCCGTCGCTCTGCGCTCGTCCTGCACTCAGCTCGACCATTGACCGGGCGCAGAATTCGGTACTAGCGTACCGCTGTCAGTACCCGGAGTGCGTTGGTGGGCCCGAATTCTGATCATCAGCCCCGGCCGGAATCGCGATCCTGCTGATCGCGGCGGTCCTCGACATCGACGGCGGCATCTCCATCGGCTCGTCCACCGCTGACGCCTACGAAGGAGCATCGGCTGCTCCCACACCGCCCCACACGCCCACCCGCATCCCACCGAGTACGACCCGGCACGACAGCGGTAACGGCGCACCCGCCACCGGCCGCTGCACCGCAGTGTTCTTCTCAGCGAGGAGAGTTCGATGACACAGGACAGCAAAGTGCACGAGATCATGATCGAGCTGGACGTCCCCGTCCCTATGCGCGACGGCACGGTGCTCCGTGCCGACATCTACCGCCCAGCCAATGACGGCCCGTTCCCGGTCCTGCTCAGCCGCAGTCCCTACGGCAAGGACCTGTTGTGGGACGGGATGCTGGACTTCAAGACGATGGTGCGCGCCGGATACGTGGTCATCAACCAGGACACCCGCGGCCGGTTCACCTCCGACGGCGAGTGGCTGCCGTGGAAGTACGAGCGCGAGGACGGTTACGACACAGTCGAGTGGGCGGCGTCCCTGCCCTACAGCAGCGGCAGGGTCGGCATGTTCGGCGCAAGCTATCTGGGCAGCACCCAGAGGGGCGCGGCCATCTCCGGTGCACCGCACCTTGTCGCCATCGCACCGATCACCACGTGGTGCAACCCTGACGACGGCCTGATGTTCCGCGGCGGGGCGGTCGAACTGGGCCTGAACACCCAGTGGGGCCTCATGCAGGCCTTGGGGCAGTACCCCAAGGCCGGGTTCCGCCCGAGGAGACGCTCAGCAAGCTGATGGCAACCATGAGCGACATGGACTCCATGGCGACGAAGACCTACTGGCAGCTGCCCTCCGCAGCCCAGCCCGCGATCACCGAATCGGGGCAGCCCGACATCGGTGTCGCCCGCGCGCTGGCCGATCCGGCCAGCCTGGACGAGTCGCGCGTCTCGAACCGGTATGACGTCATCGACCTGCCCACACTGAACATCGCCGGCTGGTATGACATCTTCCTGCAGGGCTCCCTCGACAACTTCGTGGGCATGCGCGCCCGCGGCCGAACCGCGCGGCTCGTCGTCGGACCCTGGGACCACTTCACGCTCGGCTCGAGGTGGAACGCTGGGAGGGTCGGTGAGCAGAGCTTCGGATTGGGGTCGACGCTCCCCGATGGGCGGACCCTCACCGACATCACCCGCGGCTGGTACGACCACTGGCTCAAGGAGCTGCCGGCAACAGAGGAGCACGAGTCCGGCGTGCTGCTGTTCGTCATGGGCGCCAACCAATGGCGCCAGGAGGCGGAGTGGCCGCTGACACGGGCCGAGGCCACGCCGCTGTACCTCGGCGAGGACTCCACGCTGTCCTGGGAGGCTCCAACCGCCGAGGGCTCGGGTTCGGGCTACGTCTACGATCCTGCCGACCCGGTCCAGACCCGCGGCGGCAACCTGGTGATGTCGCCGGAGTACCCCCCCGGCCCCTTCGACCAGCGCGAGGCCGAGAGCCGCGAGGACGTCCTGGTCTTCACCACCCCGCCGCTGGAGGCGGGCACCGAGATCACCGGCCGGATCCGCGCGACGCTCTTCGCATCTACCGACGGCCCGTCCACCGACTGGGTCGTGCGACTGTGCGAGGTCGACGCTCACGGGGTGTCCCGCAACATCACCGACGGCATCACCCGCGTGCACACCGAGCCCGCACGCATCGACGAAGTCGAGGTCGACCTCTGGTCCACCTCGATCCTCATCCGGGCGGGGCACCGACTGCGCGTCCACGTGACCTCTAGTAACTTCCCCCGCTGGGACCGCAACCTCAACACCGGAGAGCCCGTGACCGAGGGAACCACAACGCGGGTGGCCCAGCAGAGGATCCTCCACGACCGCAACCACCCGTCCCGGATCACGCTGCCGGTCGTCCGGAACTGACGGCACGGGGCGGAGGCGCTCGTGCCTCCGCCCCACCACGAGAATGAGCATCGACGCGCGCGGGTTTGCGCCCACGACCCAACCCCGCGCTCCACCTGTCCCGCGGGCACCGTCCCCACCACCGCAGAGATCCCGCATCGCTACCAGGTCGTCACGGTTGGCGCGCCGAACCGCGCAATCACCGTGCGGCAGCAGGCACGGGAGTCCCACTCGAAGCACGGCGTGGAACATCGCGAGGTCCACGAACTGGTCGCAACCGATCCCCCTGCGCCTCGTAGAGGGCGGCGGTGTCGACGCCCTTGCCGGCATGCGCCAGGTTTCCTCACTGCGCCGTCGCGACGGCGAGTTGAGCCGTGAGGAAGGCGGTCGCGGTCGAGAGTGCCTCAGCTGCCTCGGGCACCCGGGAGGCGAAGAAGGGCAGGATGTGGATGCCTTCCGGCCAGACGTCGAGGTCGACTGCAACGCCGGCGCGGCGCAGCGCGCGGGCGAGCCGCAGGCCGTCGTCGAGCAGGATCTCCGAGGTGCCGACGTAGAGGTAGACGGGCGGCAGGCCCGTAAGGTCCGCCAGCAGGGGCGACGCCGACGGGTTGCGCAGCCCGGCCTCCGACCCCACGTACCGGAGCCCGTTCTCGTAGCTCGACGCCGGGGTGACCAGCGGGTCGAGATCCGCCTGCGTGTCGACCGATGCACCGGTCTGCACGAGGTCGGTGCGGGGGGAGAACACGGAGAGAGCGACGGGTGCGGTGAGCCCGGCGTCCCTCACCGCGACCGCCAGCGAGATCGCCAGGCCGCCGCCCGCCGAGTCCCCGACCACGGCGACGGGTCGTCCGGGAGCCTCCGAATGCAACCAGCGCAGCGCCGTCGTCGCGTCGTCGAGGGCCGCCGGAAAGCGGTGCTCCGGCGCGAGCCGGTAGTCGATGGTCAATACGCCCGCTCCGGTGGCGGCCATCAGCCGCGCGGCGAGGTCCCGGTAGCCTGCCGCCGAACCGACCGTGAACCCACCGCCGTGCAGGAGCAGGATCGCCGCCTTGACGGACGCTCCCCCGGGCGGCGTGGTCCACTCCGCTCGCACTCCATTGGCGTCGACCGGCACGAGGGTGGCCTCGGGCGGATCGGCGAAGTGGGCGCAGAGCGTCTCGTACGCTGTCCGCGCCTCCTCGATCGACCGCTCGGGCGAGATCGGCAGCTCCCGCAGGTAACGCAGCAGCTCCTGGTACGCGGCAGTGCGTTCGGTGCGGTGGTTGCGTCGCTGCGCCGTCGTCACGGTCGTCCTTCCGTCTCGTGGATCCTCCACACGTCGCGGAGCAGCCGGTTCATCCAGGGGTCGGCTAGCACCGGACACGTCTTGCGACCGGGTCACGCCTGCACCCCGTCCGCCTTGGCGACCCGCCTGTCGCCACCGTCGGCCCCGACCGAGGGCCGGTCGACGCGGCCGGGCTGCACGAGCAGAGCGCACACGCTGCTCACCACCACTCCCGCGAGCATCAGGACCGTGATCCACGCGGCCGCGGCCGCGCCTGTCGCGAGACTCGCCGCGGCGAGCGGGAACAGGCCACCGCCCACCACGGCCGCTCCCTGGTAGGCGACGCTGATGCCGGTGTAGCGGATGGCGACCGGGAAGACTTCCGCGAGCAGAGTGGGCACCACGGCGATGGCGGCGCCATGGAGCACGCCGAGATGGACGATGTACAGCGTCACGACCAGGCCGGCTCCGCCCGCGCTGATGGTGGGGAACAGCAGGGCCACCGACGCCAGCATGAGGACCACGGCGGTGACGTAGACGGGTTTGCGTCCGCACCGGTCGGACAGCCAGCCGAACAGGGGGATGGTGGCGAGCTGGACGAAGCCCATGGCGAGGATCGCGTTGAGGTAGAGCTGTCGAGGCGCGGCCACCGTGGTGACGGCGTAGGTGACCGCGAAGGTGGTCATGATCGCCTGCACGGCGAAGGGCCCCAGGAACACCCCGATGGCGAGCACGGTGCGTCCCGGCATGGTCTGAAACACTTCGATGATCGAGAGCCTGCGGACGGTGGTCCCGTCCCGCCGGGCGGCGACCATCGCGGGGCTCTCCTCGAGCCGCAGGCGCATCACCAGGCCGAGCGCGAGCAGTGCGACGGTGGCCAGGAACGGGATCCGCCAGCCCCAGGAGAGGAAATCGGCCTGGTCGAGCCCGTTGAGGGCGGCGAACGCACCGGTGGAGACGATGATCCCCACCGTGGCGCCGAGCGAGGTGGCACTGCCGAGGAACCCTCGCCGCCGGGGGGTGGCGTGCTCCACCGTGATCAGGACCGAACCGCCCCACTCACCACCGACGGCCACCCCCTGGACGAGCCGCAGGACCACGAGCGCGATGGCCCCGAAGGGCCCCGCGACGGCGTGCGACGGGAGCACACCGATGAGGACGGTGGCGACGCTCATCGCGACCAGTGTCGTGATGAGGGCCGACTTGCGGCCGACCCGGTCGCCCCAGTGGCCGAAGAGGAGACCACCGAGCGGACGTGCGACGTAGCCCACGGCGAGCGTGCTGAACGAGGAGACGACCCCAATGCCGGAGTCCTCGGACGGGAAGAACACCGGCCCGAAGACCAGTGCGGCCGCGGTGGAGTAGATGAGGAAGTCGTAGTACTCGATCGCACTCCCGAGCAGGCTCGAGGTGTAGGCGAGCCTGCGCTGTCCCCCGCTGCTGGACGGCTGCGGTTGCGCGTGCGCGCCCGCCGGGTCACTGACGGTCATACCCTCTCCCATGATCATCGTTGATCGTGCCGAGGCGGGTCCGGCGAGCCGGCCCGCCTCGGGTGGTACTCCCGTGAGCCACCACGGGACCGTGCGGTGCGGCGAGTGGACGCCGTCAGCCTGCGGCGTTCTCGCCCGCTATCCGACCGAACGTCACCGAGCGAAGGACCGACGTGGCCGTGGGGTACTCGTGGTAGAACAGGCCGGTGACCTCGCCCGCCGCGTAGAGCCCCGCGATCGGTGTTCCCCCGGGGGTCACCACCCTGCCGGACAGGTCGGTGCGCAGCCCCCCGAAGGTGAACGTGATGGCCGTGGTCAGGGGGTAGGCCACGAACGGCCCACGATCGAGCGGCTGTGCCCAGTTCGTCTTCGGCGGGGTCAGCCCCGAGGTCGACTTGCCGTCGAGACGGGTGTGGTCGAACGCTTCGGGTCCGCAGGCCGCGTTGAACTCGGCCACCGTCTTCTCCAGCGCCTCGCGGTCGAGCCCGAGCTTCTCCGCGAGATCACCGACGGTGGGCGCCTCGATCGCGGGCTGGTCGGTGTAGTTGAGCTCGAGCAGGCCGAGGTCTGTGACGTTCTGGTCGCTGATCCAGTAGGCCTCCTGGTGCTGGTTGCGCCAGATCTCGTAGCCGACCAGCTCGAAGGTCCGATCGAGGGTGTGCGCCCCTTCGTCCATGAACCGGCGGCCGTCCCGGTTGACCAGGATGCCGTAAGGGGCCGACCAGATCACCGCGTCGGGCTTGTCGGTGCGGCTGTCGACGGCCTCAGAGTGGAACATATCGAACTGCCCGGCGGTGTCGGCACCGAGATCGGTCGCCATCCGGATGCCGTCGCCACGGTTGTAGCCGACACCCGGAGCGATCAGCTTGAGGTCACAGGCGTCCTGGCCCAGGTAGCGGGTCAGCATCTCGGCGTTGCCCTCGTAGCCGCCGGAGGCGATCACGACAGCAGATGCGTGCAGGGTGCGCAGCCGGCCGTCGGGGCCGCGGACCACGACACCGTCCACCGCGCCGTCCTCGCCCACGCTGAGCCGCACGGCCTCGGTCCGGTAGTGGATCTCGGTGCCCTCATGGGCCTGGACCAGCGCACCCAGCCCGGCGACGATGCCCGCACCGCCGCTCACGGGGTGCAGCACGGTCTGCACCGCGACCTCGCCGTGGGCGAAGTTGATCGGCACCGGCCACGGCACTCGCTCCAGCTCGACGCCGTGCGCGGTGAGGAACTCCAGCGTGGCCGGAATCTCTCGCTCGAGCGCGGCGCAGTACTCGTCGTCGGGCAGGCCCCGGCCCAGCTCCGCGACGAGTCCTCGCCAGCCGGTGTCGAACCGGCCGTCCTCGGCCACCCGCATGAGGGAGGTGGTCCACTGCGTGGCGCCGCCGCGCTCCTCCGCGGAGGCGCGTTCGAGCACGGCGATCCTGGCGGTGCGCCCCGCGGCGGCCGAAGCCTCGGCGTGAGCGACCGCGGCGGACAGCCCGGCGGCGCCGAACCCGATCACCACGAGATCGTAGGGTACCGACATGGCGATGCTCCTTCTTAGATGATGTTGAGGGTGTCCAGGAAGGGTGTGGCCAGCTCGGCGTGACCCTCGAGGGTCACGTGTTCCCGCCATCCCTCGCGAGTGGTCCCCCACGCGATGAACGCGACCGCCGAACTCCTGGCCCGAACGTCACCCTCGGCCCCCGGGACCACGGTGAGGAGCTCCCCCTCTCCCGCGGGCAGGACCGTGACGGTAGTCGCGCCCGGCCCGGTCAGCTCCAGAGTGATCGGTGCGACGACCGTCGCGGTGAGTTCCGGACCCTGCATCTGCGGGAGGCCGGCGAGCATCCACTCGACCGCGGGCCGGACGCGGTCGTCGTCGGGTTCGGGCAGGGCCAGCTCCAGCGGTCCCGCAGGCCGGAGGAGGTCGTTGCGCAGGTGGCAGAAGGTGTCGAAGGCCAGGGCGTTGGCCAGCATGTGCTTCGGGTAGGTGCCGAGCCCGGGCAGGGTCGTCGCCGCGGTGGCGGCCTCGCCCTGTTGGAAGCCGGCCAGCGCGTCGAGCAGCTTCGGGGTGTTGATGCGCCACTCGTCGACGACCTCCGCGACCGACCACGAGCGGCGGCGGTCGACCAGGACGTCGTGCTGGCGTTCCCGCTCCGCGGGCATCGGCGGGGCGTCCGGGGCCGGCGGGGTGGGCGCGACGATGGAGGTGGCGACCGCGCCGAGATGCGCGATCATGTCCCTCACCCGCCAGCCCGCGCAGGCGGACGGCCGCGCCCAGCCGTCGTCGTCGATCGAGTCGATCAGGGTGGCGATCTCGTCGACGTTGGCACGGGCGGCACGCAGCGCGGCCTCGGTCATCGCGGTGCCTCCCATCCGTGAGGGCCCGCCACATCGGCGCGCACCTTCTCACCGTCCTCGTCGAGGAGCGGGGCTCGGCTGCTCAGCCGGGTAGGCACGCCGAAGAGCTTCAGCGGCCGGCCCGCCACCTCGAAGCGGCGGCCGGTGCCCAGGTGCTCGAGCTCGAGCTCGAGCTCGACGAGCATGTCCCGGGCCGCCACATGCCGGTCGGCGACTGTCTCGGCCACGTCGCGGACCGCCCCGAGCGGCACCTGGCAGCCGAGGTGGGCTGGCACCTCCGCCTTGTCCGGCCCGACGTCCACGGCGCCGATGCGTCTGACATGTCCTCGCGGTGGGTCACCCGCAGCTCGTCGGGTCGCCAGGCCCGGGTCGTCGCGCAGACCCGGTCCGTCGATGAGCTCGCACAGCAGCCGCCACCGGCCGTCGTCGGGAGGCCTGAGCACCTGCGGCAGCGTCATGGCCTCACAGTCCCAGACTCGAACCTGTGGCCGCCCGCTGCGTCGGTGACGATCCGGCCATGAGACGGCGCCGCGAAGTGCGTCCCGAGGACGATCGTGGGTGAATCGGCCAGCTCACGCAGCAGCCTCCTGCGGGTCGCGACGCCCTCGACGGGGTCGTCGTCGCTGACGGCCGACCAGGTGGGGTTGGCGATCTGGCTCGGATGGTGGAACGCGTCGCCGCTGATGAACAGTTCCTCGCCGTCCGAGCGCACCCGGATGCTGATGTGTCCCGGCGTGTGCCCCGGTGTCGGGACCAAGGTCACGCCGGACGCCACCTCGGTGGGTGGGTCGACGAGCTCGACAAGACCTGCGTCGATGACCGGCTGCACCGACTGCTCGTAGACGCAGGCCTGCGTCCCACGGAACAGGCTCAGGAGGTGCTCGAGCTCGTCGGCGTCCGTGCCCGGCTCGGCGGCAGGGGTGTCGCGGACCTGCCGCCAGTGCTCGAGCTCTGCGCGCGCCACGTAGTGCCGGGCGTGAGGGAACGTCGGGACCCACGCCCCGCCGGTCCACGTGGTGTTCCAACCGACGTGGTCGAGATGCAGGTGTGTCGACAGGACGACGTCGACACGTTCCGGGTCGAACCCGGCCGCGTGGAACCGCTCGAGGAACCCGGTCTTGCTGTGGGCCCATTCTTCGACGACGGTGATGTCCTTGTCGTCACCGATACAGCTGTCGACGACGATGACCGTCCCCTCGCACTCGATCACGAACGCCTGGACCACGCCCCGGGGATTGCCGGTCTCGTCGACATAGTGGGGCTGCAACCAGTCGATGGCGGCCAGGGCCTCGGGGCGTGCCTCGGGCACGACCACGGCGAGTTCGGGCAGGTCTCGCTCGCGAACGGTGGTAACGGTCGCGGAGCCGATTCGAAGGTTCATTGTTGACCTTTCGACGGGTGTGAACGGGGACGCGCGCCTCCTGAGCCGGGCCGTCGACCTGGCCGGGCTCCGTTGGCGGCGGGCGAGGAACCGGAGTCGATCAGACCGCCTGGTCCGACAGAATGAGTTCCGCGCCCTTCTCCCCGATCACGAAGGACGGGGCGTTGGTGTTGCCGGAGGTGATCGTCGGCATCACCGACGCATCGACGACGCGGAGCCGTTCGACGCCACGGACCCGCAGCGACGGGTCGACGACCGAGTCGTCGTCGGCACCCATGCGACACGTTCCGACGGGGTGGTAGACCGTCGAGACCGATCCGCGCAGGTAGTGCTCGAGCTGGCCGTCCGTGGCCACCGCGGGCCCCGGCTCCAGCTCGGCCGCGATCCGGTCCGCGAGCGGGGGCTGGGCCACGATCTGTCGCACCCTGCGGATGCCGGCGACCAGGACCTCGACGTCGCGGGGGCCTGCGAGGTAGTTCGGGTCCACGCTCGGTCGCTCGCGGGGGTCGGCGGACGTGATCCGGACCCGGCCCCGGCTGACAGGCCGGGCTGCGATGGCCGAGACCATCATCCCCGGGAACGGATCGATCCCGGCCTGCCCGTCCTCGCCGATACCGAAGGAGTACGGGCGCATCGCGAGCTGGACGTCCGGGACCGACTGCGAGGGATTGATGGCGAAGAAGGCCAGCGCCTGGGACGAGGTCGTGTTCAGGGGCCCTGAACCGTCGCGCCGCCACCGCTCGAGGCTCGCGTCGCTGCGCTCCGACGTGCCGAGCTCGACGTTGAGACTGTCCGACTCGCTGGTGAGTCGGAACCTCACGTGCCCGAAGACGTGGTCCTGCAGGTTGCGCCCGACCTCCCGCACATCGGCGACGACCGGGATGCCGAGCGACCGTAGGTGCGCGGCATCGCCGACACCCGAGTGCTGCAGGATGTGGGGTGACCCGACGGCCCCCGCGCAGAGGATGACCTCCGTCCCGCATTCCACGATGCGCGTCCCCCCGTCGGCGTCGTCGAGCTCGACGCCGACGGCCCGGTCACCGTCGAACACCACGCGGTGCACCTGCGCGTCGGTCACCACGTCGAGGGTGTCCCGGTCGCGGATCGGGTCGACGAAGGCGACGGCCGACGACTGGCGGTGCCCGCTGCTGATGGTGCCCAGAACCGGGCCGACGCCGGTCTGGTCGCCGTCGTTCATGTGTTCGTTGAGCGGAAGGCCCGCACGCTGAGCGGCCGCGATGAACGCGGTGGTCGAGGGGTGCTGCTCCGCCACCCAGCTGAGCCGCAGCTCGCCGCTGTGACCGAACACCCCGGCGTCGCCGTCTTCGAAGCGGGTGTGCCTGCGGTAGAGCGGCAACAGGTCTGCCCAGGACCAGCCCTTGCAGCCGGAGCGCTCCCAGGAGTCGTAGTCCTCGCGCTGGCCGCGAACGTACATCATCCCGTTGACCGAACTCGACCCTCCCAGGATCCGGCCCTGAGCGAGCACGATCGAGCGGCCGTCGATGTGCTCACCCGGGACCGTCCGGTCCGCCCATGTCCGTTCCGGGTCACCCACCAACCGGAGCGTGCCGAGGGGCGCCGACACCCATTCGTCACGGTCCGATCCACCGGCCTCGACGAGCAGGACCCGGAACCGCTCGCTGAGCCGGTTCGCCACCAGACATCCCGCCGAGCCGGCGCCTACCACGATGTAGTCGTACATGCGTCATGCCTCCATCTCGATGAACTTGTGCGCCGCCGCGGCGGCCCGGTGCGCTGCTCACATGGACGTGTTCGGTTCCGCGGTCGGTCCCGGGGCGTGCGCGAGCCCGAACTCGGCCCTCATCGAGTCGCCGTGCTCGTCGAGCAACGGAGCCCGGCGGGTCGGGCGGGCGGGGGTGCGGGAGAACTTGAGCGGCTGCCCGGCGACCTGGAACCGCTTCCCGGTGCCCGGGTGCTCGAGCTCGACGAGCATGTCTCGCGCGGCGACGTGCGGGTCGGCGACGATCTCGGCGACGTCGCGGACCGCGCCGACCGGGACCTGCCCGCCCAGCAGGTCGAGTACCTCGGCCTTGGTGTGCACCGAGGTCCAGCCGGCGAGTGCGGCGTACACGTCGTCGCGGCGGGCCACCCGCAGCTCGTTGGTGGCCAGTCCCGGGTCGTCGCGCAGGTCGCGGCGGTCGATGAGCTCGCAGAGTCGCCGCCACCGGCCGTCGTTGGGCGCCGCGAGGGCGATCCAGCCGTCCGCCGCCGGAACGATGTCGAACGGGCTGAGCAGCGGGTGCCGGTTGCCCTGCGGCCCGGGCACCGCACCGGTGTAGGAGTGCTGGTAGACGATCCGTTCGCACAGGGCGAGGATCGCGTCGTACATCGCGACGTCGACGAACTGGCCGCGCCCGCTGCCCCGGGCCTCATACAGGGCCGACGTGATGCCCAGGGCCAGCATCGTGCCGGGGAAGATGTCCCCGACCCCCGGCCCGACCTTGATCGGCTGCCCGTCCTCGGTGCCGGTGATGCCCATGATCCCGGCCATCGCCTGCACCACGAGGTCGAACGCGGGCCAGTGCAGGTAGGGGCTGCGCCCGGAGCGTTCGTCTCCGAAGCCGCGCACGGTGGCGTACACCAACTTCGGGTTCGTCTCGGACAGGCTCTCGTAGGACAGCCCGAGCCGCTCCATGACGCCTGCGGTGAAGTTCTCCACCAAGACGTCCGCGTCCGCGGCGAGGGTGCGCAGCGTCGCGGCGCCCTCCGCGGTCTTGAGGTCGAGGACGACGCTGCGCTTGCCGCGGTTGACGCTCTGGAAGTAGCCGCCGTACGCCACCGGGTCGCTGCCCGGTGGGATCGGGCCCGCGAGCCGAGCCATGTCGCCGCCGGGCGGTTCCACCTTCACCACGTCCGCGCCCAGGTCCGCGAGCAGCATCGTCGTGTACGGGCCGGCGAGGGCATGCGTGAGGTCGACGACGCGGACCCCTGCCAAGGGGCCCCCCGTCATGCGGCGGTCACCTGCTCCAGCAGCGGGAGGAAGTAGGACTTGAACGCCTCCGGGTTCTCCGACATCGGGAAGTGGCCGACGCCCTCCATCAGCGTGAACGTCGCCCCCTCCACCGCAGCCGCGAGCTCCTCGCCCGCCGCCGGGTAGGCGGACCAGTCGTACTCGCCGTTGAGCACGTGCAACGCGGTCTGCGAAGTGTCGATCTTCTGCGCGGAGTCGGTCAGGTCGTGCTCGACGAGGTAGTAGTTCAGGTCGCCCTTGAACACCGCGGGCGCGCCTTGGCTGTAGACATAGGCGGTCTCGCGCTTGTACTTCTCGGGGCTCTGCGGCGCGCAGAGGGTGTGCATCAGCGCGGGCTTGGAGTCGTTGTTGATCCGTGGGTGGTGAAGCCATGGCAGGATCCGCTCGACGCCGTGGCTGTGCAGGCCCGCCTCCAGCCCGATCGCGGCGCGGTAGAGGCCCGGATGATGCAGGGCGAGGTCGGGCGCGAGGTGCCCACCCATGGAACACCCGGCGTAGACCGGTGCCTCCAGCTCGAGCGCCGCCACGAACGCGACGTGGAACGCGAGGAAGAAGCCCTGGTGGAGTTGGTACTCCTCGGTCCACCACGCCTGTGACTCCGGCGGCAGGGACCGCCCGTGGAAGGGCAGGTCGGGGGCGATCAGCCGATAGCGGGAGGTGAAGTCCGGGTCCTCCAGCACGTGCCTCCACTGCCGGGCATCGCAGCCGGCGGTGTGCTGGAGCACGACCGGGATGCCGGAACCCGCCTCTTCGAAGTAGACGCGGTACTCGACCCCCTCGACCTCCAGGTAGAGATAGCGGCCCGTCACGTCCGGGATGCGCGCACTCATGCCGACACCCCGGCGTTCGCCACCCCGCGCAGGATCTCGGCCAGCCGCCGGATCGCCGGGTAGTAGGCCATGATCGTCTCCATGTCGCCCTCGATCCGGAAGCCGTGGTGCAGCATCGCGCAGTAGAAGTCCTGGTAGAACGCAGGCGGGACGGGCGCGAGCAGCGCCTCCCACTGCTCCTCGGTGCCGGCGAGCTGGATGTCGTAGGAGTCGAACGGGGTGACGACGGCGTCGATCTCCACGACGGCCCCGGCCCGTACGACGATCCGGAAGCTCTGGGTCTCCCCGATCACCACCCGGAACACGGCGGTGAGGTAACGGGCGTGGAGCACGAACTCGGGATCGCGGCCGAGCTCGGCGTCGAGAGCCGCGAGGTTGAGCGGAACGGCGGACATCGGTGTCCCTCCCCTTTCAATCCTTGAGCAGGTGCTGGGCGATGATCGTGCGTTGGATCTCCGAGGTGCCCTCGAAGATCTGGGTCAGGCGCGCGTCCCGCCAGTGCCGCTCGACGGCGTACTCCGTGGTGTAACCGTTGCCGCCCAGCACCTGCATGGCGGAGCTGGCGACCTTCTCCGCGGCCTCACTGGCGAACAGCTTGGCCATCGAGCAGTCCTGGCGGCAGTCGAGGCCGGCGTCGAACTTCGCGGCGGCGTCGAGGTAGAACGCTCGGGCGGCCGCGACCTGCGTGGCCATGTCCGCGAGCCGGAACTTGATGCCCTGGAACGAGGCGATCGGCTTGCCGAACTGGTTGCGCCGCTTGGCGTAGGCGGTGGCGTCCTCCAGCGCGGCGCGCGCGGCGCCGACGGCGCGGGCGGCGGTATGCAACCTCCCCCAGTTGATGAGGTCGGCGAACAGCGCGAACCCAGTGCCGGTCTCGCCGTTCGGTCCGACCTGCATGTTCGCGGCGGGCACCTTTAGGTCGGTGATTTGCAGCTGCCATGACGTGATGCCGTGGTAGCCGATCTTCGGAATCGGCGTGCCGGTGATCCCCTCGGGGAACTCCCCGCGCTCCTTCTCCACCAGGAACACGTCGAGCCCCTCACGGCGACCGGGAGCCGTCCGGGCGAGGACGAGGATCGCGTCGGCGGCCTTCGCCCAACCGCACCAGCGCTTTTCGCCGTTGAGCACGTAGACGTCCCCGCGCCGTTCGGCCCGACACGACACGGCCGCGACGTCCGATCCCGCCTCCGGCTCGCTGAATGCACCGGCCGAGATCCAATCCCCGGCGGCCTGCCTGCGTAGGATCTCGGCGCGCCGCTGCGGGTCGGCCAGCGCCGCGCCGGTGCCGTTGGCCCGGGCGATCACGCTGGCCGCGCTCATCCAGCCGCGCGAGAGCTCCTCGGTGACCAGGCAGTACTCGGTCATTCCGAGCCCCAGCCCGCCGTGCTCCTCGCCGATCATGATGCCGAAGTAGCCCAGCTCGGCCATCCGGGCGATGGTCGACCACGGGATGTCGGCGTGTTGCGGATCGAGCTCGTTCGCCACCGGCAGCAGCTCGGTCGCTGTGAACTCCCGGGCTTCGTCCCGCAGCTTCTCCTGGGCCGGCGTCAGCAGCCGACTCGCCGCGCTCACAACGCCACCGTCACGCACTTGACCTGGGTGTAGTGGTGCAGCGCTTCCACGCCCTTCTCCCGGCCGTAGCCGCTCTGCTTGTAGCCGCCGAACGGCGTCTCGATGCCACCGGCGAGCCAGGTGTTCACGTAGACCTGACCGGCCTCGAGCAGGTCGGCTACCCGCAGGGCCCGGGACACGTCCTGGGTCCACAGGCCCGAGGCCAGGCCGTAGTCGCTGTCGTTGGCGATCGCGACCGCCTCGTCCTCGTCGTCGAACGGGATGACCGCGACGACAGGACCGAAGACCTCCTCGCGGGCGATCCGCATGGAGTTGTCGACCTCGGTGTAGATCGTCGGGGGCACGAAGTAGCCCTGGCCCCGGTCGGCGTCGGGCAGGGCCTCGCCGCCCGCCGCGGCCGTGGCCCGGTCCTTGCGGGCGATCTCGAAGTACTCCAGGACCTTCTCGTACTGCGCCGCGGTGGTGACCGGACCGAGCGAGTCCCCCACCGTCAGGGCCCGGCTGGCGACGACCAGCCGCTCGACGAACTCGTCGTGGATCGAGCGGTGCACCAGCAGCCGGGTGCCCGCGGAGCAGACCTGGCCGGTGTTGAGCGAGAACGCCGAGAGCGAGCCGGTCACGGCCCGGTCGAGGTCGGCGTCGGCGTCGGCGAAGACGATGTTGGCGGACTTGCCGCCCAGCTCGAGGGTGAGCGGGATGATCCGTTCGGCGGCGATCCGGCCGATCTCGCGGCCCGCGCGCACCGACCCGGTGAACGCGATCTTCCGGACGTCCGGGTGCTCGGCGAGCGCAGCGCCCACCCCCTGCCCGTCCCCGGTCACCACGTTCAGCACTCCGGGCGGGAACCCGATCTCGGTGGCCAACCGGGCCAGCACCAGGCTGCTCGCCGACGTGAACTCCGACGGTTTGAGGACGACGACGTTGCCGGCCGCCAACGCGGGTGCCACCCCGCGGGCGGCCTGGTTCATCGGGGCGTTCCAGGGCGTGATGACCCCGACGACGCCGAAAGGCTCGCGGCGGGTGAAGCAGTGATGTGTGGGGCCGAGGTCGATGACCTCGCCGTGGGGAATGTTGACCAGCCCGCCGTAGAACTCGAAGTAGCCCGCCGAGCCGGCCATCTCCATGGTGGCCTGGGCGGGCGGTTTGCCGGTCTCACCCGCCTCTAGCACCGCCAGCTCCTCGGCGTGGGAGAGCACCGCCGCGGCCAGCCTCTGCAGCCGCCGGCCGCGTTCGATGGGCTTCTGCCTGCGCCAGGCCGACGCCGCCGCGACCGCCGCCGCGACCGCCCGGTCGACGTCCGCCCGGGTGCCCAGGGCGATCTCGGCGATCTCGGTGCCGTCGGCGGGGCTGCGGGTGGTCAGCCGCCCACCCTCCGCGGCGGGCACGCTGCGTCCGTCGATCCAGTGGTCGAACGTCGTCGTCATGAACCTCTCGCTCCTCGTCGAACATGGGGCAGAACATGGCCGAACAGGGATCCCGCACCAGTGGCGTGCTCAGCGGATGAGATCACGCCCGATGATCTCTTTCATGATCTCGTTGGTGCCGCCGTAGATCGGCTGGATGCGGGCGTCGGCGTATGCCCGTGCGATCGGGTACTCGAGCATGTAGCCGTAGCCGCCGTGCAGCTGCAGGCAGCGGTCCACGACACGCTGCTGCAGGTCGGAGAACCACCACTTGCCCTTGGCCGCGTCCACCGCGCTCAGCTCCCCCGTGTCATAGCGGGCCACCGAGCGGTCCAGGTAGGCCCAGCCGACGTCGAGCTCGGTGGCGATCTCGGCGAGGACGAACCGAGTGTTCTGGAACGTGTCGATCCGCGGCCCGAAGGCCCGGCGCTCGGCGACGTACGTCCGGGTCCAGTCGAACGCCGCCTGCGCGGCGGCCATCGAGGTGGCTGAGATCGACAGCCGCTCCCGCGGCAGCCGCTCCATCAGGTGCCCGAAGCCGCCGCCGACGGTGCCGAGCACGTCCGCGTCGGTCAATTCCAGCTCGTCGAAGAACAGTTCTGCGGTGTCGCTGCCGCGCAGCCCGAGCTTCTCCAGTTTCCGGCCCCGCCGGAAGCCGGGGGCAGTGGCGTCGATCAGGAACAGGCTGAAGCCGCGGGACCCCGCATCGGGGTCCGTACGAGCCAACACGACCAGCACGTCCGCCTGGCACCCGTTGGTGATGAAGGTCTTCTGCCCGTCGAGCATCCAGCCCGTAGCCGTGCGCCGGGCCAAGGTGCGAACGCCCTGCAGGTCGCTTCCCGCCCCCGGCTCGGTCAGCACGAGCGCCCCGATCGCGGTGCCCGCACACATCCGCGGCACCCATGCCCGCCGCTGTTCCGGCGTGCCGAGGTCGAGCAGATAGGGCAGGACGAGGTCGTCCTGCACCGATAGGCCCGCGTTGAGCCCCGAGCAGTCCGCGCCGCAGAGCTCCTCGATCACCACCATCCGGTAGCGGAAGTCCGGGGTCCCGCCGCCGCCCAGCTCCTCCGGCGCGCCGATCCCGATCAGGCCCTGCGCCCCGGCCGCCTTCCAGGCCGTCCGGGGGACGAGGCCCTCACGCTCCCACTCCGCGCGGTGCGGGGCGACCTCACGCGCCACCAGCTCGCGCACCGTCTCCCGGAACGCGTCGTGGTCGCTGCCGTAGACCTCGCGCTTCATGTCTCGCTCAGCCCGCCGGCTCGAAGCGGGTCGTGCGTTTCATGTTCAGCAACCGACCTCGCCCGGCTGTGACCAGCGCCAGCTTGCGGCTGGCCTCGTCGATCATCTCGTCGCCGAGCATCGCGGCGCCGAGCCCGCCTCCGGCCTCGGAGGTGTAGTAGGCGTAGGCCTCGATGATCAGCTCGGCCTTGTCGTAGTCCTCCTGGCTGGGCGCGAACACGTCGTTGGCGGTGTCGATCTGCCCGGGGTGCAGCACCCACTTGCCGTCGTAGCCGTAGGCGGCCGCGCGCTCGGCGGACGCCCGGTAACCCGCCAGGTCCTTGATCAGCGCGAATGGCCCGTCGATGGCCTGCAGGCCGTGCTTGCGCGCCGTCATCGCGATGGTCATCAGCACCGTGTCGAACGGGTCGTAGCCCGCGGCGCCGGGCGCGCCGATGGTGAGCGCGGGCATCTTCATCGCGGCCATGAAGTCACCGGGCCCAAAGATCAGCGTCTCGGTCCGGGACGTCGCGGTCGCGATGGCCTCGATCTCGCTGAGCCCGGCGGGCCCCTCGATCTGCGCCTCGATGCCGATGCCGCCCTCGGGCAGGCCCAGCTCGCGCTCGACCTGGGTGAGCAGCACGTCCAGCCAGTGGATGTGCGCGACCCGCTCGACCTTGGGGAGCATGATGGCGTCGAGGTTGCGCCCGGCTCCACGGACCACCTGTAGCACGTCCTCGTGCGCCCACTCGGTGTCGGCGTCGTTGATCCGGACAACCCGGACCTTGCCCGACCAGTCGCCGTGGTTGAGGGCTTCGACGACCGTGCCGCGGGCGGCGGGCTTCGCGATCGGCGCGACGGCGTCCTCAAGGTCCAGGAACACCTGGTCGGCGGGCAGCGTCTGGGCCTTCTCCAGCATCTTCTCGCTGCTGCCCGGCACAGCCAGACAAGAACGGCGCGGACGGGTGGGGCGGGGGGAGGTCACGGGGACGTTCGCCTTCCGATCGAGGCGGACTCCGCGTCCGCCGGGGTCTGTGCGGACGCGCGGGTCCGGACGCGCACGGTGCGGGTGGCACGGCAGACGATCTCGCCGCGCTGGTTAAAGCCGAGGTGGCGGAACGTGACGTCGGCCTCGACGCCGGCATCGGCACCGCCGCCGTCCGGCTCGACGGCGAGGACCTCGGTGGCGGCCCCGATGGTGTCGCCGTGTTTCACCGGTACCGCGAACGCGATGTCGGTCAGCCCGACCTCGCGCACGGCCTGCCCGGTGGTGTCCTGGGTCGCGAGACCGATGGTGAGCGACAGCGTCAGCCCGCCGAAGTTGATCCGCTTGCCGAACGGGGTGTCGGCCATCTCGTGGTCGCTGAAATGGCCCGGCGCGGTGTTCATCACCGCGAGCGTCAGGCCGTTGAGGTCGAGGTCGGTGATGGTTCGAGTGCGGGCGTGCCGGAAGCGGGAGCCGACGACGAAGTCCTCGGCGAACCCGTCCGGCACCCTCGCCGGCTCGGCTCCCGCCGCGCGCTTGCGCACCAGGTTCGTCCGCCGGAACTCGATCACGATCTCGCCCCCGCCGGTCCGTCCGACGGTGTGCCAGGTGACGATCCCGGTGTCCGGCCGCGACTCCGACGACCGCGCGTCGACGACGGTGCTCGCCGCGTACAGGGTCTCCCCCGGGTACACCTCGCGCCCGTAGCGGATGTCCTCTGCGCCCAGGAAGGGCCCGCCGGTCTCGCTCAGGTCCTCCACGCTCAGCCCGAAGACCACGGCGAACACCAGCAGCGGGTTGACCACCTCGTCCGGGTGACCTGCCGCAGCGGCCGCCTCACGGTTGAAGTGGACCGGGTTGAACCCCAGGGTCTGCGTGCTGAACGCGATGTTGTCCGACGCGTGCACTGTCCGGCCCCAGTGGTGCTCGAACCGTCTCCCGACGACGTGGTCCTCGAAGGAGGTGCCACGGGGGATCACCGGCCAACTCGCGGGCTCTGATGACGCCATCGCCATCCTTTCTCGTTTCATCAGTCGACACGACGTGCCTACTAATGGGACTCTGCGCAGTGTTCTGACTCGGTGCGCGGATTGTCAAGGCCTTCGATTGACCCGACCGGCACGACCCGCGGATATCGTGCCACTGAGTGATACGGTGCGGGTCGCTGGCAGCCACGGTCGACCACAGCACGAAGGAGCACGACGCAATGACCCCCATCGACCCGACGCCCGGGGCACCGGACACGGACACCCCGGCGCCGCCGTCCCCTGCCGGTACCCAGACGCTGGTTCGTGGTCTGCGCGTGTTGGAAGCGATGGCGGACCAAGCGGGCCCGATCGGCGTCGGCGAGCTCTCCCGGCTGATCGACCTGCCGAAGTCCACCGTTCAGCGCCTGCTGCGCACGTTGCACCAGGAGGGCTGGGCCCAGATGACCGCCGACCCGGTCACCCGGTGGCGACTTAGTCCCCGGATGCTGGCCCTCGCCCGGCAGGGTGCCCCCTCGCGCAACCTGCGCGAGGTCGCCCAACCGCACATCCAGGCGCTCGGCCAGCGAACCGGCGAGACGATCCACCTGTCCGTGCCCGACGGGGACGTGCGGCTGGTGCTCATCGACCGGGTCGACTCGGTGCACCCGGTCCGCACGTTCAACGCGATCGGCGCGTCGACTGCGCTGCACGCCAGCTCGAGCGGCAAGGCGTTCCTCGCCATGCTGCCCGACGCGGAGATCGAGCAGATCCTCGCCCGCCCGCTCGAGCAGGTCATGCCGAACACGAGCGTCGACCCCCGCCACCTCATGCACCAGATCCTGGAGACGCGGGACCGGGGGTATGCGGTCAACATCTCGGAGAACCGGGCCAACGTCTGCGCGATCGGCGCCGCCTTCGCCGATGCCTCCGGCCGTCCCGTCGGCGCCGTCGCGATCTCCATGCCGGACATCCGGTTCGAGCCGTCACGGGTCTCGGAGTGGGGTGGCTGGGTCCGCGAGACCGCCCGAGCGATCAGCGAGGCCCTCAGCGGGTGACCGCTACTTGATCGAGCGGCCGCCATCGACGTCGAGACACCCCTGTGAGGAACGCCGCCTGATCGGCGCCAGATAGACGACGGCGTTCGCGACGTCGTGCGGCTCGGCGATGCGGCCGAGCGGGATGTTGGCGGTCAGGCCCACCCGGGCGCCGGCGTCCAGGCGTCCCGTTGCCTCGAGGTCGGTGGCGTCCGGGTGAACCGCGATCGCGGACGGCAGCCCGTCAGCGATCTCCTTGGCACCCCTCGTCGATATCCGAGACCACCACGTTCGCCCCGGCCTCGGCAAAGTGCGTGCGGTGGCCGAGCCGAACCCGCCCGGGGCACCGATGACGACGACGGTGCGCCCGCCGAAGGACAGCTTCATGCTCGAGCTCCCTACTAGTGGATGGCGAGCGCCCGGCGAAGCGCCCGGTGGTCGGACCGCCCTGACGGCAGGCCGAGGATCGCCTCGCGCAGCGCGGCGGTGCGGTCGGGCCCGCACAGCGGCTCGACGAGGTCGTCGAACTTGCGCCGCACGGCGTCCCGCCGCGCGGCGGCGGCGGGTAGGACTGCGGAGTCGACCTCCGCGGTGAGTAGCCGCCCGTCGGTGAGCCGGACACGGGCCGCCGTGCGTTGCGGCGGCACGTCCGGGTCGTAGCGCAGCCGGACCCGGGTGGCGATCGCCCGCAGCCGCGGATCCGCCACGGCCTCGGCGGTGAAGTCCCGCATGCCGCAGCCGCCCCGGATCAGGGCCAGCGCGACGGTGAATGCCAGGCTGAACTTGCCCTCGAGCGGGGTCTCCGGCATCGGGATGGCGCAGACCGAAGCCAGCAGGTCGGATATCGTCAGCTCGATTTCCTCGACGTCGGCGCCACCCGAGGCCTCCCGCAGGCCCAGTATCGCCTCGACCGCGGCGTGGGTGCCGAAGCACGAGGCGTGCTGCTTGAACTGGACCTCCCGTAGGAACCAGCGTTCCTCGAAGGGCAGCGCGAGCACCTCCCGGTCCACGTCGATCCCATGTGCCTCGGCGAACCCGCGGGGGCCCGCGACCGCGTCCGCGCCCGCGGTGAAGCCCTGTTCGGCAAGCCGGACGGCGAGCAGGCCCGCCTCGGCCGCCCGTCCGGCGTGCAGTGGCTTCGCCATGGTGCCGAACATCGCGCGCAAACCGGCGGCGCTCGTCGCTGCCACCGCCAGCGCCGTCCCAACCCGGGGCAGCGCGAGTCCGAGCACCCGGGCCGCCGCGACGGCCGCACCGAACACCCCGACTGTGGCCGTCGGGTGGAAACCCGCCTCGTAGTGTCCGGGCGCAAACGCCGCACCGATCCGCGCCTGCGCCTCGAAGCCGGCGACGAACGCGCCGAGCAACTGCCCGCCATCGATCTCCCGACCGGCGGCGGCCTTCAGGTCGGCGGCTGCGAGCAGGGCGGGCAGCAGCGGGGCCGAGGGATGCACGCCGGCGGCGGGCAGCCAATCGTCGAAGTCGAGCGCGTGCGCGGCCGTGCCGTTGACCAACGCCGCCGCGCGCGGGCCCAGGAGTCGCCCGTCGAAGGTCAGGCATGCGCCGGGCTCGTCGGCGACACCACGCACGAGGCGCACGACCTCCTCGGCCGAACCCGCGACGCCCACCGCGACAGTGTCGAGCAGGCAGTCCACCGCCGCGTCGAGCACGTCGGCGGGGACGGTGTCGGGGTCGAGATCGACAGCGAGACCTGAGGCAGAGCCCACGGCCGTCGCAGGAGTCATCCATCCTCCACGGTGAGCGATGCGGTCCTATCAATCGGCACGTCGTGCCGTAGGTCAGCATGGACGGACGCGGGGTGGAGGTCAACCACCCGGACAGTCGACTCGGTCAGGGCGAAGCTCCTCTTGACAGGCATCTCCGCGACCTCTTCCATATCTCCAGCCTCATTGATACGGCGTGTCATTGAATGGCACGAAGGAGGGCACCAATGGCTGCTGTCCCAGTCTCCGGCGAGCAAACGCGCCTGAGCGATCGACTCAACCGGATCCCGGTCATGACTCGGACCCACAAGACCTGGACGGTGCTGCTCGCCGGGCTCCTCCTGGTCGACATGGCGGACCTGAACACCTTCGCCTTCGCCGCCCCGGCGATCCGCGCCGACTGGGGCCTGAACGTGTCCGACGTCGGCACGATCACGGCGGCGTCCTTCCTGGGCATGTTCGTCGGGTCGATCGCAGGTGGCCGGATCGCGGACCGGATCGGGCGCAAGAAGGTCATCATCGGCGCGACGGCGTTCTTCTCGCTGTTCTCGCTGCTGTCGGCCTTCGCCGTCGGGATCGCCGACCTGGCTGCCTACCGGGTGCTGACCGGGTTCGGGCTGCAAGCCATGACCGTCGTCGTGCTGACGTACGTGTCCGAGATGTTCCCCCGCCTGCACCGCGGCCGTTCCCAGACCTGGATCGTGGCGTTCAGCCTCTTGGGCATTCCGGCGATGGCCTGGTTCGCCCGGTGGGTCGTGCCCCTCTCCCCGTCAGCCTGGCGGTGGATCTTCGTCCTCGGCGCGGTGGGGGTTGTGCTGCTGTTCTTCGTAGCTCGCTCGCTGCCCGAGTCCGTCCGCTGGTTGGAGGCCAACGGCCGCCGGGAGGACGGAATCGCCGTCGTCGAGCGGATCGAGGCCGAGGCCCGGGAGGCCACCGGCGCCGAACTGCCCGACGTGGTGCGAGAGCCCGCCGTCGAAACAGGCAAGGCCATCGACCTCGTGCGTGGCGGCTACCTCAAGCGCACGATCGTGCTCAGCCTGACGATGATGCTCGCCCTGTCCGGCTTCTACGGCTTCAACTCCTGGGTGCCGACCTTGCTCAACGAGCACGGCTTCAGCCCGGCCGAGGCTCTGACGTACTCGTCGATCCTCTCGCTCGCGGCCTTCCCGGGCGCGCTGCTCGCACTGCTCTTCATCGACAAGGTCGAGCGGCGCACTGCTGTCCTGGTGATCTACACCGTCGTCGCGGCGCTGTGCCTGGTCTTCGGCTTCACCGGGAGCAACGGCATCCTGATTGCCAGCGGCCTGCTGATCACAATGCTGCTGCAGACGGTCACGGCCTGCATGTACACCTACCTGCCCGAGATCTTCCCGACGAACCTGCGCGCCCTCGGCGCCGGCATCGGCAACGGCACGGGACGACTTGCCACCTTCGGCACGACCTTCCTCGTGGCGGCCCTGCTGACCTGGCTCGGCTTCGCTGCCGTGTTCCTGTACCTGGCAGCGGTCATCCTCCTCGCCGGACTCTGCATCGGGATCTTCGGCGAGCGCACGAGAGGACGAAGCCTCGAGGAGATCACCAGCGTCGGTCGCTCGGTGGACGCCAACGCCGAGGCGCGGACCTCGACGACCGCCTGACCGCTCCCCCGATCGAAGTGGACGACACATGACCGCCACCCGCCCGCCCCACGTCGCCGACCAGATCGGCGCAACCGTCGAGACCAGCCCGCACGCACCCTGTGTGGTCACCGACGATGCCTCGTTGACCTACCGCCGGATGTGGGACCGGGCGGGTGAGCTGGCCGCGCAGCTCGCCCGACTGGGCGTGGGAAACGGCCACAAGGTCGCGATCCTGAGCCCCAACAGCCTCGACTGTGTGGTCGCGATGGTGACAGTGGCCCGCTCGGGGGCGGCTTGGCTCCCGCTCAACCATCGCGACTCCCGGACCGCCAGCGCGGAGGTTCTGCACCGCTTCGGCTGCCACGCGCTCCTCGTGGCGCCGGAGCTCGCGGCCGAGGTGGCACCGCTCACCGAGGCCGTCCCGTCGCTCGTGGTGGCGGTGGAGCTCGGGTCCCACCGCGAGATCGTTGCCGGGCCGGTGCCGGCGGCCGATCCCGAGGACGACGGCCTGGCCGCGGTGTTCGCCACCGGCGGCACAACCGGGCTCCCGAAGGGGGTCGCGTTCACCGCCGATAGGCTGGCCGCGATGGTCCGGGGCTACGGCGAAATCATCGCGGAGCCCGACGACGTGTATCTCGCGGCCGCCCCGCTCACCCACGTCGGCGGCCGGATCTGCCTCGGTGTGCTCGCGAGCGGCGGCCGGGTCGCGGTGCTGCCCGCCTTCGAGCCGGGGGCCGTGCTCGCCGCGATCGAGCGGCACCGGGTCACGACCACGACGCTGACCTCCACGATGCTCTACCGGCTCCTCGACCATCCCGACGTCCGGATCTACGACACGAGCTCACTGCGAGCGCTCGCTTTCGGGGCGGGTCCGACCGCGTTGAGCCGCATCAAGCAGGCCCTCGACGTGTTCGGCCCGGTGCTCGAGTCCGGCTACGGTCAGACCGAGGCCCCCATGCTGATGGCGCGGCTGCGACCGGAGGAGTTCGTCGACGCCACCGGGGCCCCGGTCGACGACGCCCGCCTCGCGGCAGTCGGACGGCCCACGTCCTGGTGCGACATGCTCGTCGTCGACGACGACGGGAACCCACTCCCCGCGGGCGAGGCCGGTGAGATCGTCGTGCGGGGCGACTTCACCATGTCCGGCTACTACCGCGACCCCGAGCTGACCGCGGCGCGCCGCTGCGGCGACCACTGGCGCACCGGAGACGTCGGCCGGTTCGACTCCGACGGCTACCTCACCATCGTCGGCCGCAAGACCGACCTGATCATCACCGGCGGCTTCAACGTGTACCCCGCCGAGGTCGAGAGCGCGGCGATGGAAGTCCCGGGCCTCGCGGAATGCGCCGCCTTCGGGATCCCCGACGCGGAGTGGGGCGAGCGGGTGGTGCTGGTCGCGGTTCCCCTGCCCGGCGCCACGCCGGACGTCGGGACGATCCGGACCCACCTGCGCGAACGGCTGGGCGGAGTGAAGACCCCGAAGCTGATTCGAATCGCGGAGTCGTTGCCGCGCAACGAGAACGGCAAGGTACTGAAGAGGTTCGTCGCCGAACAGTTCGCCGAGAACCCCGCCGCCTGAACCACCCTCCGACCGGACATGGCCACACGTCGACGAGGATGTGAGACCCATGCCGAGCCGGGCCCTGATCGCCCCGACCTCCGCCACCTGCGCACTCGCGCTGGCCGCCCGCGCGCAGACCTCCGGGGGCGCAGCCGAGGACTACCCCAGCGGAGCGTTCGCGTTGTCGTCCCCGTCCCCGCGGGATCGACGGCGGACATCCGCTGGCACGGATCTTGTCTTCGCCATGGAGAACGGCGAGGCGGCGGTCGGCGTCGAGGCCGGCGAGGATGTCGTGGGCGGTCCGGCGGGACCGGGGAGTCACCGTGATTCTCCTGTCGTCGGGATGCGGCGCGGCCGACGGCCCCCGGCGGCGAGGCCGGAGCGGATGGTGGCGTCGGCCTCCGCGAGTGGCAGGCCGATCGCGGCCGAGGCTTCGGCCAGGGCCGCGGACGCCAGTCCTCTCGGGAGAACGTCCGCAGCGACGAGTTGACCCAGCGCGAACGCGGCCCGGTTGAGGGTGTCGTTGCGGCAGCCGGGATGCGCCGCCAACACAGCCTCCAGCTCGCCGTGTAGCGCTGCGGCGGCGTAGCGGGAGCGGCGGCCAATCACGTCGAGGAGCGGGCCGAAGCCGCGTCGGCTCGGACTGCGGGAGGGCTCGGGTGCCGGCTCGCTCAGCCGGTCGGCGATCCAGTCCGGCAGTGGTGCGACGACGTCGTGGCCGTTGCTGCGGTAGCGGCGCCCCCGCACGATCGAGCCGGCTGCGACGACGTAGCCGCCGCAGGCGCGGATGTCGATGAGCCAGCCGAGTTGCGGATCCGCAGGTCGTCGGGCGCACGGAGGTAAAGGTGCTCGCCGCCGCTGCCGGTCTGGACCGCGAGCGTGTCCAGTGGTGGCTCGACACCGTGGTCCTCGGCGAGCGCAGCCAGGACATCCGCACCGTCGTGGATTCCGGGCCGGTCCCATTCGACGGGCCGGAGGGTGTCGGGCTTGGGCCGGTCCAGGTCGAGCACGACCAGGTCCGAGGGGCCGCAGGCGATGCCGATTCCGAACGGCCCCTGTGCCCACGCCTGTCGGATCCGGGCCGGGTCGGTGGTTGCGCGGGTCTCCCAGTCGCGGATTGCGGGGCGCTTGTCGTTGGGGCGCAAGGGGAAGATGTGCCAGCCGCGGGTGGCGTGGGACAGCGCGGCGCGCATCAGCTCATCGGAAGCCATGCCGGCTCCCCCGCATCGGCCGACCCGTTTGGTCGGGGTGGCGTGCGATTCTGCAGGCGTGCGCGTCACCGAGCGCGATGTCGACCGCATCCCACCGGGCAATCTGCACGTGCCCCGGCGGGACTTCGGCGCGCTCTGGGCGGCCGCCGAACAACGCTCCGAGGAGCAGGGAGCTCGTGGTGTCACTGATTACGCGGCGGGCGGGGTGGCGGTCACGTGCCGGTGGCTGGCCCGCGCGATTGTCGAGGGGCCGGGCGGCCGGCGTCGTCCCGCGTCGGCCCCGATCACGAGTACTTCGCGGGCCGCGCAGGAGGAGCTGATCGAGGCCGAGTACCTCGCGGCCGAGACCCTGGCCGCGCGCGCTGCGCCGCCGGACTGGTTGGCGCGTCAGCCGGGGTATCTGGCGGCGGTGTGCGCGACGCTGCGCTGGGCCTGGCGCGGCATCGGAACGCCTCCGGTGCTTGCCGATCTCTAAGACGTCGTTTCAGAAGTGGTGGGCCCGGTCCTGTCGGTGTCGGCTGGGGCTGACAGATCGGGGCGTGCCCGCGCCTCGCGTGTCCGTGAAGACGAAGATCTTCGAGTTGGAGATCGCGCTGGCCGGGGTGATGCCGCCGGTTCGGCGTCGGGCGCCGCTACGGGATCCCGGACCCTGACTGGCCGTCCCAGCAGGTCACCGATGAGTCCAGGGCCAAGCTGTTTCGGCTGGTCAAGGCGGGTGACCGGTTCGGCTACGTCTACGACTTCGGCGACAACTGGACTCACGAGATCGCCGTGGAGAAGGTCTTCGCCGCCGAGGCGGGGGTACGCTACCCGCGTTGCGTGTCCGGGCAGGGGGCGTGTCCGCCCGAGGATGTCGGCGGGGTCTGGGGGTATGAGGAGTTCGCGGCCGTCATGGCCGACCCCGCCCATCCCGACCACGCTGAGCGCCTCGAGTGGGCGGGCGGGCCGTTCGATCCGCACCGCTTCGA
>NZ_JBEZDN010000093.1:0-31735 GCF_040648315.1 Pseudonocardia sp. NPDC049154 | reverse complement strand
GCCGACTGTCGCCCCGGCGACGACGACCGGGGCGTCGGGCAGCAGCACGCCGGGTCCGGCCGGCGGGACCTGCCCGCGCGGCGGACGGCCGCCGAAGGGCCGCCGCGGATCCACCGTGGTCAGCGGCGAGTCGACGTACCAGAACGGCTCGGACAGCCGCCCGGAGTCGACGCGGGCGCGGGCCCCGGCGTCGGACGCCGCCCGGGCGAGCACGTCGGCGCGGTGCCGGGCGCGGGCCTCGTCCGGCGGGACCAGGAAGTCCATGGTCGCCGTGGTGACCGCGATGTTCTCGACCGCCGCGGCGTGCCGCTCGGCGTGGTAGCTCTCCAGCAGCTCCTCGGGCGCCCAGCCGTGCCCGACGTAGGCGATCTTCCAGGCCGCGTTCTCCGCGTCGCCGACCCCGGAGTTCAGCCCGCGGGCCCCGAACGGCGACACCAGGTGCGCCGCGTCGCCCGCGACGAGGATCCGCCCGCACCGCATCCGGTCGACCACGCGGGAGTGGAAGCGGTACACCGACTTCCACACGATCTCGTAGTCGCGGTCGCCGACGATCTGCCGGATCCGGGCGTCCAACGCCCCGGAGGCGACCTCGGCGTCCAGGTCGTAGTCCGCCGGCACCTGCCAGTCGATCCGGAAGGTCGAGTCCGGGCACGGGTGGATCAGCACCTGGCGCCCCGGGTTCCACTCCGGGTCGAAGAAGAACCGCCGCTCGGAGGCCCAGCCGGGCAGGTCCGCGCGGATGTCGCAGATGAGGAAGCGGTCGTCGAAGGAGTGCCCGTCGAAGCTCACCCCGAGGAGCGCGCGCAGCTCGTCGCTGCGGGCCCCGGCGCAGACGACGAGGTAGGAGCCGCGCAGCTCCCGGTCGTCGTCGAGGCGGGCGACGACCCCGGCGCCGTCCTGCTCGACGTGCACGACCCGGTGCCCCCAGCGCAGGTCCACGAGGGGTCCGGCGGCGATGCACTCGTCGAGGATCTCCTCGGTGCGCGTCTGGGAGATGTTGACGAACGGCGGGAACGCCGAGCGGCCGGGGTCGGCGAACTCGACCGCGAACAGCTCCCGGTCGCGGTGGAAGGTGCGGGCGGTGGTCCAGGTGACGCCTTCGTCGGCGATCCGCCGGCCGGCGCCGACGGCCTCCCAGACGTCGAGGACGTCCCGCTGCTGGCAGATCGCCTTGGAGCCCACCCTGTCCCGTTCGGGACGCCGGTCGAGCACGATCGTCGGCACGCCCCAGCGGGCGAGCAGCAGGGCGGTGGTCTGCCCGACCGGGCCGGCGCCCAGGACGAGCACCGGCGCGGAGGGCCAGGCGCCCGCCGCCCGGTCCCTGCTCCGCGAGCGAGGTGTGGTGGTCATGCGGTACTCCCGTCGTCGCGAGTCCTGAACCGGGGCTCAGCCCTGCAGCTGGGCCCAGACCTCCTGGTCGCGCTCGGCCGTCCAGATGACCGGGCGCTCGACACCGGACAGCTCGTCCCACAGCCGCGAGACGTCGAAGGGCAGGCAGTGCTCGAAGATCGGCCAGTGCCCGTAGTCGTCCACCAGCGCGGCGTGCGTGGCCTCGAACGCCTCCTTCAGCGTGCCACCGCGCTCCTGCACCCCGCCGACCTCGCGGATCATCGCCTGCAGGAACCCGCGGGTCTGCTCGATCGCCGCGTCGACCTCCGCGCGGCTGCGGCTGACCGCGCCCCGTCCCCCGACCAACTGCTCCGCACCGAGCGCCTTCACGGAGTCCAGGGTGGTGCCCGCCCAGTCCCGATGGAAGGCGTCACCGGTGTAGAGCGCGGCCTGGGCCTCGACGAGGTCGCCGGCGAAGAGGATCTTCTGCCGCGGCAGCCAGGCGGTGATGTCCCCCTCGGTGTGCCCGCGCCCGTGGTACTGCAGCACCAGCTCACCGCGGTCGCCGCCGAGATCGATGGTCAGCCGGTCGGCGAAGGTCAGCGTGGGCCAGGTCAGCCCCGGCACCGAGTCCGCCGCCTCCGCGAGCCGCGGCATCCGCGCGAACTCCGACTCCCAGTCCTGCTTGCCCCGCTCGGCCACCAGGTCGCGGGTGATCTCGTGGGACACGATCGTCTCGGCGCCGAACGCGCTCGCGCCCAGCACCCGGACCGCGTGGTAGTGCGAGAGCACCAGGTAGCGCACCGGCTTGTCGGTGTGCTGACGCAGCGTGGTCAGCCACTTCTCCGCGGCGACGGGGGTGGCGAGGGCCTCGAAGCAGACGAGGAAGTCCTCGCCCTCGATCGCGCCGATGTTCGGGTCCCCCTCGGCCGTGAGCGCGTAGACGCCGTCGGCGAGGACCTCGAGGGTCTGCTCCTTGGCGGCGGTGTCGGCGGAGGAGGCGAACGGCGTGGCCGCCCCGGGGGTGTGCGTCATCGACAGTCCCTTCCCGTCGCTGGGAGGTCGCGGGTCCTGATCGCCGAGTGACGATCAAAGGTTTGATTACCTGAGCGACGGTAGGGCCTCGACGGACGGAACACCAGAACCGTCCCGGGTGTGAACACTGATGGAGCAGTGGCCCGCCGCAGCCTTTCAGCCGCGGCGGGCCGATCCGCGGCGCCGTCGTCGGCCCCGTCGGTGAAGAAGGAGAGCTGCCGCGGGCGCGTCAGCCCTTCAGCTCGGGGAACCGGTCGTCGCGCCACTCGGTCCCGCCACCGTCGCCGGCCTCCTCGCGGGCGCGCAGCTCGACCCGGCGGATCTTGCCGGAGATCGTCTTGGGCAGGTCGAAGAACTCCAGCCGGCGCACCCGCAGGTAGGGGGCCAGGTTCTCGCGCGCGTGCCGCAGGATCTCCAGCGCGGTCTCCCGCGTCGGCTCCCAGCCCGGGGCGAGGGCGACATAGGCCTTCGGCACGGCCAGACGGACCGGGTCCGGCGCCGGGACCACCGCCGCCTCCGTCACCGCCGGGTGCTCGATGAGCACGCTCTCCAGCTCGAACGGCGAGACCTTGTAGTCGGAGGCCTTGAAGACGTCGTCCGTGCGGCCGACGTAGAACAGGTACCCGTCGGCGTCGCGGGTGGCGACGTCGCCGGTGTGGTAGTAGCCGCCCTCGGTCGCCTCGGCCTGCTTCTCCGGGTCGCCGAGGTAGCCGGTCATCAGGCTCAGCGGGGCCTCGGCGAGGTCGAGGCAGATCTCGCCCTCGACCTCGCTCGGCCGTCCCGTCAGCGGGTCGACGAGCACGACCGGCACGCCCGGCAGCGGCCTCCCCATCGAGCCGGGCTTCACCACGGAGCCCGGGGTGTTGCCGACCGACGCCGTGGTCTCGGTCTGCCCGAACCCGTCGCGCAGCGTCAGCCCCCACGCCCGCCGGACCTGCTCGATCACCTCCGGGTTGAGCGGCTCGCCCGCGGCGATCACCTCGCGCAGCTCCCCCGGTCCGCCCGACAGGTCGGCCTTGATCAGCATCCGCCACACCGTCGGCGGGGCACAGAACGTGCTCACGCCGTGCTCGCGGATCTTGCCGAGCAGCGCCGCGGCGTCGAACCGCGAGTAGTTGTGGACGAAGATCGAGGCCTCGGCGATCCACGGCGCGAAGAAGCAGCTCCACGCGTGCTTGGCCCAACCCGGCGAGCTGATGTTGAGGTGCGTGTCGCCGGGCCGGATGCCCAGCCAGTACAGCGTGGACAGGTGACCCACCGGATAGGACTGCTGGGTGTGCTCGACGAGCTTGGGGCGGCTCGTCGTGCCGGAGGTGAAGTACAGGAGCAGCCGGTCGTCGGCGGAGGTGCCGGGGTGCGGGAGCGGGTCGTCGGCGGCGGTGGCGGCGTCGGCGTAGTCCAGCCAGCCCTCGACGGGCCCGCCCACGGCGATGCGGGCGAGGCCGTCGATCCCGCCGAACTTGGGTGCGTCGGCCGCCCCCGCGACCACGTGCCGCGCACCGCCGCGGGCGATCCGGTCCGGCAGGTCGGCGGCGCCGAGAGCGGTGGTCGTCGGCATGATCACCGCGCCGAGCTTCATCACCGCGAGCATCGACTCCCACAGCTCGACCTGGTTGCCGAGCATCAGCAGGACGCCGTCGCCGCGGCGGACGCCCCGGTCGGCGAGCCACCGGGCCAGCTGGTTCGAGCGGCGCCGCAGCCCGTCGAACGACCAGGAGGCCACGCTCCCGTCCTCCTCCGCGATGGTCAGCGCGGGCCGGTCCACCCCGTCGGCGATCACGTCGAACCAGTCGTGCGCCCAGTTGAACGGCGCGTCGAACGCCGGCCACGCGAACGCGGCGACGGCCTTCTCGTGGTCCTCGCGCAGGCCCAGCAGCAGGTCGCGGGCGGCCCGGTAGCGGTCGTGGCTGGTCGTCATCGTGGTGTCGTCTCCCGGTCGGCGTCCGTACGGATCCGGTCCCGGGGCCGTGCCCCGGCGGATCGGCGGCCGGAAGCCTGACCGGCGGTGGACCGGCGTCACTACCCCCGAACAGGGGTAGCGCGCGGACCACCCGGACCGGACCCTCTTCTCGGGGCCGTCGACGGCGGCCCGGCGACGACGAGGAGGTCACGTGGTCGACGACGACTCACCGGTCGGCATCGTCGACCGGGTCGTCGGGCAGCGGCTGCGCCAGCTGCAGCGGACGACCGGGCTGCCGGTGGTGTTCGGCGGGGCGACGCGGCCGCGCCGCGAGGGACCCCAGCTGCGGATCGGGCACCTGCGCGGCACGCTCGGCGACTCGCTGCGCGATCTCGAGGTGGGCCGCGGGCGTGGGCTGGGTGGCTCCGCGCTGCTGACCGGCACGGCCTGCCGGGTCGACGACTACGCCTCCACCCGCGCGATCACCCACGACTTCGACCACCACGTGGTCCGCGAGGAGCGGATGACCTCGGTGGTCGCCGTGCCCGTCGCGGTGGGCGGGGCGGTCGGCGCCGTGGTGTACGGGGCCGTCCGCGCCCCGCACCGCATCGGCGACGTCGTCCTGGACCGGGTGGCCGCGTTCGGGGCCGCGCTCGAGCGCGAGATCGCGGCGCTGCTCCCGCCGCCCGCCCGTCCCCGCAGGTCGCCGGAGACCCGGGCACGGACGGCGCTGGCCGAGCTCGCCGACCTCGCGCGGACCGCGGCCGATCCCGACCTGCGCCGGCGGCTCGCCCGGATCGTCACGGAGCTGGGCGGGGCGGACCCGGCCGCATCCCGGCCCGCGCTGGCCCCCCGCGAGCTCGACGTGCTCGGGCTCGTCGCCCTGGGCCGGACCAACGCCGAGGTCGCCGACGCGATGGGGCTGAGCCAGGAGACGGTGAAGGCCTACCTCCGCAGCGCGATGCGCCGGCTCGACGTGCGGAACCGGACGGCCGCGGTGCACGCCGCGCGGGAGCGGGGCCTGCTGTAGAGGGCGGTCAGTCCTCCTGCCGCCAGCGGGCGGCGTAGCGCTCCTCCTGCTCGCGACGCTCGTCGGCGTGGGCCTCCTCGCGGATCGCGGCGGCGCCGCCCTGCGGGTAGCCGGCCTTGACCGCCCGGTGCTCGGCCGACTCGTACATGTAGGCGAACGAGTAGAAGTAGCCGATGAGCAGGCCGCCGAGCACCGCCATCGCGCGGACCCAGGACTCGCCGGGGATGAACACGTACAGCAGCACCGCGATCGGCAGCAGCTGCACGGTGGCGCGGGCGAAGTGCCGCCACCGCCAGCTCGGTGCGGTGACGTCGTGCAGCACCCACTCCTTGTGCCGCGCGGGCAGCCCCGCCCCGCAGGCGTAGAGGAGCCATCGCAGCGGATTCGGCCGGACCGTCTCGGACATCATCCTCACCCCAACACTTTGTACACCAAGGATCGTACACTGGCCCAGTGACCGACTCCGGACGATGTGACGAGGGTGACCTCGCGACCGTCGCAGAACCCGATCTGCTCACGCTGGACCGGCAGGTCTGCTTCGCGCTGGCCGTGGCGGCGCGCAACGTCATCGCGCTGTACCGCCCGCTCCTCGAGCCGATGGGCCTCACGCACCCGCAGTACCTGGTCATGCTTGCGCTGTGGGAGCGCTCGCCCCGCTCGGTGACCGACCTCAGCACGGCCCTGGCGCTCGACCCGGGCACGCTGTCCCCGCTGCTCAAGCGCCTGGAGGCGGCCGGGTACGTGACGCGGAGGCGCGTCGAGGGCAACGAGCGCATGCTCGCCGTCGGCCTCACCGCGGAGGGCCGCGCGCTGCGCGTGCAGGCCGAGCGGATCCCCCCGGCGATCATCGACCGGCTCGGGATGCCGATCTCCGACCTCGAGCACCTGCACGCCGTGCTGACCGAGGTCATCGCCGCCAGCCGGACCGAGCCGGACGCCGGCTGACGGCCGCACCGGGCGCGTCACGATTCCCTTTCGTCACGGTGCGAGCGGTTGACACCCGTCCGAGTGATTCGACACCATCCGTGTCCTCCGACACACCCGTGTAGTACGTCGGCCCCACCACATCGTTCGACGAGGAGCGGTTCGATGGCTGAGTACACCCTGTCCAGGCGGCGCCTCCTCGGGCTCCTCGGCGCGGCGGCGGCCGCACCCGCGCTCGCGGCCTGCGGCAGCAGCGTCGGCGGGGGCTCGTCGGGAGGCGGCGGCGCGCAGGGTGGGCCGGTGAAGGTCGGCCTGGTCGTCCCGCAGTCCGGGGTGTACGCCTCGCTCGGCACGGACATGCAGCGCGGCTGGGACCTCTGGCTGCAGCAGCACGGCAACCGGATCGGCGGCCGCGAGGTCACGACCGTCGTGGCCGACGAGGGCGAGAACCCGCAGAGCGGAGTGCCGGCCGTCCAACGGGTGCTGCAGGCGGACCAGGTCGACGTCGTCGTCGGGATCGTGAACTCGGCGACGGCCCTCGGCGCCGCACCGCTGATGAGCGAGTCGAAGAAGGTCCTCGTCGTGGCCAACGCGGGCGCCGCGGACATCACCGGGAAGTCCCGCACGCCGTACGTCTGGCGGACCTCGTTCCAGAACGCGCAGGTCGCGGCGGCCGCGGGCCCGTACCTCGCGCAGCAGAACATCCCCGGTGGGGTCTTCCTCATCGCGCCGGACTACGCGGCCGGCACCGAGGTCCGGGCCGGATTCAAGGCCGCCTACGAGGCGGCGGGCGGCCGGATCGCCGGCGAGGCGGCGCCGCCCTTCGGCACCACCCAGGACTACCAGCCCTTCCTCTCGCAGATCCGGCAGTCCGGGGCGGGCGCGGTGTTCTGTTTCTTCGCCGGCGCCGAGGCGGTCCGGTTCGTGCAGCAGTACGCCCAGTTCGGGCTGAAGGACTCCGTGCCGCTCTACGGGTCGGGCTTCCTCACCGAGGGCGGGGTCCTCACCGCGCAGGGCGACGCCGCGGTGGGCGTGCGCACCTCGCTCTTCTACACCGACCGGCTCGACAACCCGGCCAACCGGGCGTTCGTCGACGCCTACCGCGGGGCCTACCAGGCCCTCCCCACCTGCTACTCGGTGTCCACGTGGGACGCCGCCGCCGTGCTGGACCGGGCCCTCGGCTCGGCGACCGCGCTCGACGGCGACGCGGTGAGCGCCGCCCTCGGACAGGTCGGCGCGATCGACGACAGCCCGCGCGGCTCGTGGACCTTCGACGGCCAGAGCCCGCGCCAGACGATGTACCTGCGCATCGTCGAGGGCGTCCCCGGGCAGCTGAGCAACGCGGTCACCTCCGATCTCGGGCAGAAGGCCCAGGTATGACGGGCTGGCTCGCGGCCAACCTGATCAGCGTCCTGAACGGGCTGGCCATCGGCGCCCTGCTGTTCATCCTCGCCGTCGGGCTCTCGCTCGTGTTCGGGATGATGGACGTCCTGAACCTCGCGCACGGCGCGCTGTTCGTCACCGGGGCGTACGTGGCCGCGGCACTCTCCGCCGGCGGGCCGTCGTGGGGCGCGTTCCTCGGCGCACTCGGCCTCGCTGCCGTGATCGGGCTGCTCGCGGGCGGCGTGCTGTCCGCGATGACCGAGCCGCTGCGCCGCCGGTCGCACCTGGACCAGGCGCTGCTCACCCTCGGCGTGGCGCTGATCGTCGCCGAGGTGCTGCAGATCGCGTTCGGCGACGACCCGCTGGCCGTGCCGGCGCCGCCCGGGCTCGACGGGTCGGTCTCGCTGGCCGGCGCCGCGTACCCGACGTACCGCCTGGTGATCATCGGCATCGGCGCGGTCCTGGCCGTCGCCATCCACGTGGTGGTCGAGCGGACGACGCTCGGGGCCCTCGTCCGCGCCACGGTGGCGGACCGCGAGATGGTCGCCTCGATCGGCGTGGACAACCGGCGGGTCAAGGTCGCGGTGTTCGCCCTCGGGTCGCTGCTGGCCACGGTGGCCGGCGTGCTCGGCGGCCCGGTGTACGGGGCGAGCGTCGGCCTGGACTCGACCGTGCTGATCCTGGCGCTCGTCGTCGTGGTCATCGGGGGCCTCGGCTCGGTGCGCGGCGCCCTGGTCGGCGCGCTGGTGATCGGACAGATCGAGTCGCTGGGCCGGGCGCTGCTGCCGGACCTGGCCTCCTTCGTGCTGTTCGGCGCGCTGGCGCTGGTCCTGGTCCTGCGCCCGCAGGGGCTCTTCGGGAGCCGGGCGGGGGCGGCGGCGTGACCGAGCTGTCGGCGCGATCGGAGGCACCGGACGTGCCCGAGGTACCCGGGAACGTGGTCGGCGGGACCGCGGCGCCCCGCCCGCCGGTCCGCCGCCGGTACGCGGCGGTGCCGGCGGTCGTCGTCGTGCTGGTGCTCGCCGCCGCCCCGCTCTTCCTGGCGCCCTTCGCCACCACCACGCTGACCCGGCTGCTGGTGTTCGGGCTGCTGGCGGTGAGCCTCGACCTGCTCGTGGGGGTGACCGGGCTGCCGTCGCTCGGGCACGCCGCCTACTTCGGCGCCGGCGCCTACGCCGCCGGCTGGGTCTCGATCCACGTCACCCCCGCCGTTCCGGTGCCCCTCCTGGTGGGGGCGGTGGTCGGCGGCCTGGCCGCGGCGGCCACCGGCTGGGTCGCCGTGCGCTCGGCCGGGGTGTTCTTCCTGATGCTCACCCTCGCGATCGGCGAGATCCTCGCCCAGGTCGCGCAGAGCTGGGACACGGTGACGGGCGGGGCCAACGGCCTCGCGGGCATCCCCGCGGCCCGGCTCGGCGGCGCGCCGCTGCTGAACGCCGGGTTCCTCTACTGGTACGTGCTGGTCGTGGGCCTGCTGATGTTCGCGGTGGTGTGGGTGCTCGCCCGGTCCCCCTTCGGCGCCGCGCTGCGCGGGATCCGGGACAACGAGCCGCGGATGCGCGCGATCGGCTACCCGACGACGGTCTACAAGTACGCCGCGTTCGTCGCCGCCGGCACTGTGGCCGGGGCCGCCGGCTCCCTGCTCGCCGCCCAGCAGCGCCTCGTCACGCCCGCCGACCTCGGCTTCACCACGGCCGCGCTGGCCCTGCTCGCGGTCGTGATCGGCGGCGCGGGCTCGCTGTGGGGCCCGGTGGTCGGCGCGGCGCTCGTCGTCCTGGTGCGCGACGCCCTCGGCCCGAGCCTCGGCGGCCACGGCGAGCTGCTGCTCGGCGTGGTGTTCGTGCTGGTCGTGTACCTGCTGCCGCGGGGCGCCGCCGGGCTCGCCGGGCTGCGCCCCGTCCGGTTGCGCCCCTTCCGGAGGAGGAGCCCGTGAGCGCCCTGACCTGCCGCGGGCTGCGCCGCTCGTTCGGCGCCCTCCGGGCCGTCGACGCGGTCGACCTCACCGTCGAGCCCGGCGCCCGGCACGCCCTGATCGGGCCCAACGGTGCCGGCAAGTCCACCCTGTTCCGGCTGCTCACCGGCCGGATGCGGGCCGACGCCGGTACCGTGCACCTCGGCGACCGGGACGTCACCGGGCTGTCGGAGGTGCGCCGCTGCCGGCTCGGGATGAGCCAGACCATGCAGCACGCGAGCCTGTTCGCCTCGCTGACCGCCGCCGAGACCGTCGCGCTCGCCGTGCGCCGGCACGGTCCCGCGGGCGGCGGCGCGCGGATCGTCCCGTGGCCGGGCCGTCGTCCGGCGGTGGTCGAGCGTACGGACGAGCTGCTCGCGCAGGTCGGGCTCGGCGACCGGGCCGGGCTGCCCGTGCCCGCGCTCTCGCACGGCGAGCGCAAGCAGCTGGAGGTGGCCCTGGCGCTCGCCTGCGCCCCCACCGTCCTGCTGCTCGACGAGCCCGCCGCCGGCATGTCCCCCGCGGAGAGCGCGCGGCTGCTCGTCCTGCTGGCCGGGTTGCCGCGGGAGGTGACGGTGCTGTTCGTGGAGCACGACCTCGACCTCGTGTTCGACCTCGCCGACCACGTCACGGTGCTGCACCTGGGCCGGGTGCTGTTGTCCGGCACGCCCGACGAGGTGCGGGCGAGCGACGCCGTCCGCGAGGCCTACCTCGGCACCGCCCGCCGCGAGGAGCTGTTCACGTCATGACCGGATCCTCGCTGCGGGTCGAGGCCCTGACCGCCGGCTACGACCGCAGCACCGTGCTCGCGGGTGTCGACCTGAGCATCGCCCCCGGCGGCGCGCTCGGCCTGCTCGGCCGCAACGGCGTCGGCAAGTCCACCCTGGTCATGACGCTGATGGGGCTGGTCACGCCCACGTCCGGCCGGGTCCTGCTCGACGGGCGGGACGTGGCCGGCCGGCGGCCGGACGTGATCGCCCGGGCCGGGGTCGCGCTCGTCCCGCAGGGGCGGCGGGTCTGGGCGCCGCTCACGGTGGCCGAGCACCTGGCGCTGGCGGCGCGGGGGCACGGCCGGCGGTGGACCGTCGACGCCGTCCTCGACCTCCTCCCCCGGCTGCGGGAGCGCCTCGGGCAGCCCGCCGGGCGGCTCTCGGGCGGGGAGCAGCAGATGCTGGCCGTGGCCCGCGCCCTGGTCACCGATCCCCGCCTCATGCTGCTCGACGAGCCGTCCGACGGCCTCGCCCCGGCGATCGTCGACCAGATCGCCGACCTGCTCGGGACGCTCCGCCGGGAAGGGGTGGCGATCCTGCTGGTCGAGCAGGACCTCCACCTGGCCTTCGCGGTGTGCGACGAGATCGCGGTGATGGAGAAGGGGCGGATCGTGCACCGGGTGGGCACCCCGGAGTTCCGGGCCGACCGCGCCACGGCGCACCGGCTGCTCGGCGTGGCCTGACCCGCCTCAGAGCCGGCGCGGCAGCGACGGCCGGGTCGGGTCCGCGATCCGGCCGGTCAGCCGGCCGACCACCTCCGCGGCGGGCCCGGTCACGGTGCCCACCGGTTCGCCGGCGCCCACCCGCCACGTGCGTGTGCGGTCGACCGGCACCAGCTCCGGCGACGGGCAGTCCTCCCTGCCGGACAGGGCGACGGCGCTCACGCGGACGCCCCGGCGAGCCGGTCGGCGATGTCGGCCCGCAGCGCCTTCTTGTCGATCTTGCCGACCTTCGTCGACGCGAGCTCGTCGACCACCACCAGGTGCTCGGGCAGCTTGAACCGGGCGACGCCGATCCGCTCCATCGACGCCCGGATCTCCTCGAGCGTCACGGCCGCCCCGGCCCGCGGGACCACGTAGAGGCAGACCCGCTCCCCGAGCTCGCGGTCGGGCATCGCGACCGCCGCCACCTGCGCGACGGCCGGCAGCTGGTAGACGAGGTTCTCGACCTCCTCGGCGGAGATCTTCTCGCCGCCGCGGTTGATCATGTCCTTGTCCCGGCCCTCGACGATCAGGTTGCCCTCGGGGGTGCGCCGGCAGATGTCACCGGAGCGGTACCAGCCGTCGGCGGTGAAGGCGCGGGCGTTCTGCTCAGCCGCCCTGTAGTAGCCGCGGGGGGTGTACGGGCCGCGGGTGAGCAGGGAGCCGGGCTCGCCCTCGGGCACGTCCTGGTCGAGCTCGTCGACGAGCCGCACCTCGTCGTCCGGGCACATCGGCCGGCCCTGGGTGGTGCAGACGACCTCGTCGGGGTCGTCGAGCCGGGTGACGTTGAGCAGCCCCTCGGCCATGCCGAACACCTGCTGCAGGGTGCTGCCGAGGACGGGCCGGACCTTGCGGGCCAGCTCGTCGGCGAGGCGGGCGCCGCCGACCTGCAGCACGCGCAGGCTCGCGACCGGTCCCCTGCCGTGCTCGGCGGCGTGGTCCAGCCAGCGCCCGGCCACCGCCGGGACGACGGCGGTGTGCGTGACCCCCTCGGCCTCGATCGTCGCGAAGGCCCGGGCCGGCTCCGGCGACGGCAGCAGGACGACGCGGCCGCCGGCCAGCAGCACACCGAGGATGCCCGGGCAGGCGAGCGGGAAGTTGTGCCCGGCCGGCAGGCTCACCAGGTAGACGGTGCCGGAGTCGACGCCGGCCACGCCGGCGCTGGCCCGGGCGTTGTAGGCGTAGTCGTCGTGCGTGCGGGCGATGAGCTTCGGCAGGCCGGTGGTGCCGCCGGAGAGCAGGAAGACCGCGACGTCCCGGCTGCCCACCGGCACCGCGTCGAGCCGCGCCCGGTCGGCGGCCGGGTCGGCGGCCGGCCTACAGAGCGCCCGCAGGTCCACGCTGTCGGGCGCGACGTCGTCGCCGGCGACGACCACGTGCCAGGGTCCCCCGGTCCGCGGCACCACCTCGCCGGCCAGCTCGTGCGCCAGCGCCTGGTGGTCGAAGTCGCGCATCCGGTCCGGTACCGCGATGGCGGTGGCCTCGGCGTGCGTGGCGAGGTGGGCGAGCTCCGTGCGGCGGTGCGCGGGCAGCGCCATCACCGGCACGATCCCGGCGCGCAGGCAGGCGAGGGTGAGCACCACGAACTCCCACCCGTTGCCGAGCTGCACCACGATCCGGTCGCCCCGGGCCAGGCCCAGGTCGAGCAGCCGGGCCGCGGCGGCGTCGGCCCGCCCCGCGAGCTCGCCGTGGGTCAGCCGCAGGCCCACGGCGGCGTCGACGAGCGCCGGGGCGTCCGGCCGGGTGTCGGCGACCTCGCGCAGCAGCGTGCCGAGCGGAACGCCGGCCCAGTAGCCCTTCGCCGCGTAGTCCTCGGCGAGATCCGCGGGCCAGGGCACCGTGTGGTCACCGATCGGGCTGGGCATCACTGGCCTCCGTGGGGATGACGACGGCGTCGAGCGCGACCAGACCGTCGGCGGTCAGGCGCAGGGGGTTGACCTCGATCTCGGCGAGGCCGGGATCGGCGACGAGCAGGTCGCCGAGGGCGGATGCGACCCGCCCGAGCGCGTCGGGGTCGAGGACCGGGCCGCCACGCCACCCGTCGAGCAGGGCCTGCCCGGTCAGCTCGGCCGGCATCTCGGCCGCCTCGCCGGGGCCGAGCGGGGCGAGCCGGATCGCGACGTCCGCCAGGGCCTCGGCGGTGGTGCCGCCCAGCCCGAGCAGCACGATCGGGCCGAACACCGGATCGCGGCGGGCGCCGAGCACGAGGTCCACCCCGGCGGGGGCCATCCGCTCGACGAGGTAGCGCCGCGCGCCGATCGCGTCGAGCCGGTCGAGGGCCTCGTCGAGCCCCGCGGCGTCGGCGATCCCGAGGTGCACACCGCCGATCTCGGTCTTGTGCAGCACGGCCGCGTCGAGGATCTTGACGGCGACCGGGCCGCCGAGCTCCGCGAGGCCGGCGTGCGCCTCGGCCCGGCTCGCGCAGGCCCGCCGCGGCGCGGTCGGGATCCCGAGCCGGTCGAGCAGCCCCTTGGCCGCGTGCTCGTCGTGCGCGCCCGCGACACCGGTGGGGACATGCCGCGGGACGACGGGGTCGGCCCGGCGGGCGCGCACGCGGGCGTCGGCGAGCAGGGCACCGACGCCGGCCGCGACGCCCCGCGGATCGGCGGCGACGGCGATCCCGGCGTCGAGCAGGGCGCGGCGGGCCCGCACCACCTCGTCGCCGGTCCCGCCGAGCCCGAGGACCACCGGCACGTCGTCGACCCGGCCCTCGCGGGCGGCGGCGACGAGGTCGACGGCGTCGGGCTCGTGCAGCGCGTACCCGGCGACCACGTCGACCTCGGGATCCCCGGCCACCGCGCGGAACACCCGGCCCAGCTCGGGGCCGGGGCGGCCGGTGTCGACCGGGTTGCGCTGGAAGGTCAGCGGCGGGAGCAGCCCGCCGAGCGCCTCCTGGGTGGTCGCGGCCAGCTCGGGTACCCGGGCGCCCCGGCCGCGCAGGTCGTCGAGCAGCAGCAGGCCCGGCCCGGCCTGGGCCGTCACGACACCGACGCCGGCCGCGCGCACGGGCCGCGCCCGGGTCACCGACAGCGCCCCGACGGCGTCGACGAGCTCGCGCTCGTCGCCGACCAGGACCGCGCCGGCCTGGGCGAGCGCCGCGCGCGTGGTGCGCCAGGAGGTCGCGAGGGCGCCGGTGTGCGAGGCGGCGAAGGCGCCGACGTCGTGCCGGCCGACCACGAGCGCCACCACCGGCCGCCGGGCCGCGAGCCGCCGCACGGCCGCGACCAGCCGGGGCCCGTCGGCCACCGACTCGACGTGCAGGGCGACGGCACCGGTGTCCGGGTCGTCGGCGAGGTGGTCGAGCACGTCGGGCGCCGAGACGTCGACGCCGTTGCCGAGCCCGACGGCGAGGCTGACCCCGTGCCCGGCCTCGGTGAGCAGGAAGGCGAGGGCGTGGTTGACCCCGCCGCTGGCCGCGACGACGGCGACCCGGCCGGGCCGGACCTGCGCGACCCCGGGCACGAAGCTCGCGGTCACCCCGGCGTGCGGGGCGAGGAACCCGCTGGTGTTGGGGCCGAGCAGGCGGATCCCGGTCTCGGCGACCACCGCCGCGAGCTTCTCCTGGTACCCGACGCCCGGGCCGCCGACCTCGGCGAACCCGCCCCCGCACACGACGGCCGCACCGGCGCCCGCCGCAGCGGCCTCGGCGAGCACCTCGGGGCAGGCCGGCGCGGGCACGCAGATCATGGCGAGATCGACGGGTCCGGCCTCGGCCGCGGTGCGCACCGAGGGGTGCATGGTCGCGTCGCGGCCGTTGACCAGGGCGAGGTGGCCGCCGCGCGCGGCGAACCCGCCCAGCGAGCGGGCCAGGGTCGCGCCGAGCTTGCCCGGGCTGCGGGAGGCGCCGACGACGGCGATCCCGCGCGGGGTGAAGAGCGCCCCCAGGCCCGCCGACCCCGTGGTGTCCCGGCGGGGCACGGTGCTCGTCACGCCGGCACCCCCACCAGGTCGGCGCGGCCGGAGAGCACGGTGGTGAGCGCGCGGTCGCGCACACCGTCCCCACCCTCGACGTCGACCAGCAGCGCGGGCAGGCGGTCGTGCAGGCGGGCCTGCTCGCAGGTCAGCGTGCGGGTCAGCGCGGTGCCGCCGTGCACGGCGACGAGGACCGGCGGGGTGTCGAGGCGCGCGAGCGCGGTGAGCCGTGCGAACACCTCCGGCAGACCGGCCTCGGTCTCCGGGGCGGCGACGAGCGCGCCCCACGGACCGGAGTCCGCGTGCTCCGCGAGCGGCAGGGTGTTCTCGACCGCTGCGGGCCCGCCCTCGCCGGCGGCGACCCGGACCAGCCGGCACGGCGTGGACCAGCCCCCGCGCGCGAACGGTGTGTCGAGCGGCTCGGCCCCGTGGGCGCCGACCCACCCGCGGTGGCTGGCGGCGACGAACTCCGGGTCCCGCTTCGCCAGCCGCGCGTCGGTGATGCTGCGGGAGAGGAAGTGGTACGCGAACTGCCACGGTTCGAAGGCGTCGTGGTACTCGCCGAAGTGCTCCCACCAGGCGAGGCTCGGACGCGCGGAGTCCTGGATCTTCCGCACGGACGGCTGGGCGGCCTCCTCGTACGCCGCGAGGGCCGCCGGGAGGTCGTCGGGGTGCGCGGCGAGCGCCGCGGACAGCGCGACCGCGTCCTCCATCGCCATCTTCGTGCCCGAACCGACCGAGAAGTGAGCGGTGTGCACGGCGTCGCCGAGGAGGGCCACGGGGCGCGGCTGCAGCGCGTGCCACCGGCTGGTCCGGCGGGTGCGGAAGTTGCCCCAGCGGGAGTTGTTGGTCAGCAGCCGCTTGCCGTCGATCTGGTCGGCGAACAGCTTCTCCAGGTACTCCTTCGAGACCAGGTCGCTCTCGCCCGGCGGCCGGGTCACGTCGAACTCGTCGAGCCCGGCGCGCCGCCAGGACGCCTCGTCCGTCTCCACGATGAAGGTCGACATCTCGTCGGAGATCGGGTAGCCGTGCACGGCGAAGACGCCGTCGGGGCTGCGCTCGTGGACGAAGGTCAGGCCGTCGAACAGGTAGTCCGTGCCGAACCAGATGAACTTCGCCGTCGCGGTCTCGACCTCCACGCCCAGGTCGGCGTCGAGCTGCTCGCGGATCCTCGAGCCGGTCCCGTCCGCCGCCACGACCAGGTCGTAGTCGTCGAGCTCGGCGAGGGTGACCTCGGTGGAGAACCGCAGGTCGGCGCCGACGTCCCGGGCGCGGGCCTGCATCAGCGCCAGCAGCGTCTTGCGCACCACCGCGGCCATGCCGTTCCCACCGCAGCGGATCCGCTCGCCCTTCAGGCGCACCTCGATCTCGTCCCAGTGCCGGCCGTGCTCGGTCAGCGCCTGCCGCAGCACCGGGTCGGCCTCGTGGATCCCGGCCAGCGTGCGGTCGGAGAACACCACGCCGAAGCCGAACGTGTCGTCGGCCCGGTTCCGCTCGAAGACCGTGACCTCGATCGACGGGTCGGCCCGCCGGATCAGGGTGGCGAAGAACAGCCCTCCCGGCCCGCCCCCCGCGACGGCGATCCGCATGCCTCAGGCCCCTTTCACCAGGGTGTTGCGCAGCTCGCCGACGCCCTCGACCCGGGTGACCAGCTCGGAGCCCTCGGCCAGGTAGCGCGGGGGCTTGCGGGCGTGCCCGACCCCGCCCGGGGTGCCGGTGGCGATGATGTCCCCGGGCACCAGCGTGATCACCTGGGAGATGTAGGCGACGAGGTCGGCCGGGGAGAACACGAGGTCCGAGGTGTCGGCCTTCTGCACCACGTCGCCGTCGACCTCGCAGGAGATCTCCCCCGGCTCGGCGTCGGTCACCAGCCACGGGCCGACCGGCGTGCTGCGCTCGAAGGTCTTGCCCTGCAACCACTCCACCGACCGGTACTGGAAGTCCCGCGCGGTCACGTCGTTGACCACCGTGTAGCCGGCGATCGCCGCGGCCGCCTGCTCCGGGGTGGCGTGCCGGACCTCGGCACCGATCACCACGCCCAGCTCGGCCTCCCAGTCCACCTGCTCCGACCCCGCCGGCAACTCGACCGGGTCGTACGCGCCGACCAGCGCCCGGGCGAACTTGGCGAACAGGGTCGGGTACTCCGGCAGCTCGCGGCCCATCTCCAGGATGTGCGTGCGGTAGTTCAGCCCGACGCAGAACACCTTCTCCGGCCGCGGGACCAGGGTCGCGTAGTCCAGCCCGGCCAGGTCGTGGCGCCGGCCGTCCGCCGACTCCGCGGCGGCGCGCCAGTCCGGCCGGGCCAGGAACGCGCCGAGGTCGGCGGCCCCCAGCTCCACCGCGGCGGGATCGTCGCCGCTGTCGTCGAGCCGGACGGCGGCGGTGCCGGTGGCGGTGCGGATGGTCGCGAGCTTCACGAACGGTCCTCTCGTGCGGTGCGGGCAGTGCTTTCGGTCCGGGACAAGCCGAGGGCCTCGAAGACGGGGTCGTCGGAGTAGCGGAAGGCGTCGAGCCCGGGGTCGGTGTCGAACGCGAGGCCGGCCCAGGAGGGCACGCAGAACAGGTCGCCGCGGCCGACCTCGTAGCGCTCGTCGCCGACGGTCACCACGCCCGAGCCCTCGAAGACCTGCCAGACCGACGATCCCGCGGTCCGGGTCAGTGCGGTGGAGGTGCCGGCGCGCAGCCGGTGCATCTCGCAGCGCATGGTGGACAGGCAGTCCCCGGCCGTGGCCGGGTTGGTGAACCGGACGACGGCGTGCCCGGGCTCGACGACGCCGGGGTGCCCCTCGCGCTCCAGCTCGAGCTGCGCGGTCAGCGCGGCGTCGGTGTGCTCCCAGCGGTAGGCCATGAGCGGGGACGCCTTCGGCGCCGGTGCGCCCACGGGCGTCAGACCCGGGTGGCCCCACAGCCGCTCGTTGCGCGAGACCTCCGGGGTCTCCTTGGTGGCCAGCACGTCCGGGCCGAACTCGAAGAACCCGGCGTCCAGCGTGCGGACCAGCGGGATGTCCAGCCCGTCGATCCAGGCCATCGGGTGGTCAGTGGTGTTGTGGTGCTCGTGGAGGTGCATGCCCGGGGTGAGCAGCAGGTCCCCGCGCCGCATCGCGACCGGGTCGCCCTCGACGTTGGTCCACACGCCCTCGCCCTCCACCACGAACCGGAACGCGGTCTGGGTGTGGCGGTGCGCGGGCGCCTCCTCGCGCGGGCCGAGGTACTGGATCGCCGCCCACAGCGTGGGGGTGGCGTACGGGGTGCCGGGCAGACCGGGGTTGGCCAGCGCGATCGCGCGCCGCTCCCCGCCGCGGCCGACCGGAACCAGCTCGCCGGCCTTCTCGGCCAGCGGCAGCAGCGTGGACCAGCGCCACAGGAACGGCACCGAGTCCGGACGCGGGCTGGTCGGCATCAGCCCGCCGATCTGCGTCCACAGCGGCGTCATGTGCGCGGCGGCGAAGGCCGCGTAGAGCTCGTCGAGCTGCTCCTGCTCCTGCGGGGTGATCTCCGGTGCGGTGGTCATGCCGTCGTCTCCTCCTTCGTCGTGCCCGCGGTCGTCGTGGTGCCCGCGGTCCTCGTCGTGCCCGCGGTGAGGTCGGACGGGACCGCGGCCGGCCCGTCGCCCCGCCGCCGCGGGACCAGGGCGATGAGCAGCGCACCCGCGAGCGCGGGCACTGCGAACCCGTAGAAGTTCCACTCGAAACCGATGCCCGACGCCAGCACCCAGCCGCCGAACAGCGGCCCGACGATCGCGCCGGCCCGGCCGACCCCGAGTGCCCAGCCGAGGGCCGTCGCGCGGATCGCCGCCGGGTGGTGCACGGCCACGAACCCGTTGACCAGGATCTGCGTGCCCACGCTGCCGAGCCCGGCCACGGCGACCGCGACGAGCAGCAGCCCGGTGTCGACGCGCTGGCTCAGCACCGCCAGGCAGGCCGTGGCCAGCAGGAACGCCGCCACGGTGACCGGCTTCGGGCCGAACCGGTCCGCGAGCAGCGAGGCGACGACGGCGCCGACGATCGCCCCCAGGTTGAGCACGAGCAGGAAGGTCAGCGCGGATCCGAGCGGGTAGCCGGCCTGCCGCATGATCTGCGGCAGCCACGTGTTCAGCCCGTAGACCAGCAGCAGGCCGCAGAAGCTGGCCGCGCCGAACAGCAGCGTGGCGGCGAGGGTGCCCCGGCGGAACAGGGCCTTCGGTCCGGCCGCCCCCGCCGCGGCCGCCCGCTCCTCGCGCAGGGCGGGCAGGTCCACGCCGTACCGGGCCGCGAGGGCCGCCGCCTCGTCGTCGCGACCCTTCGCGAGCAGGTAGCCCACGGACTCGGGCAGGAACCGCCACGCCAGCGGCAGCACGACGACGAGCGGTGCGGCGCCGACGGCCAGCAGCGGGCGCCAGCCGTGGTCCGCGGCCAGCAGCAGCGCGAGGACCGCCGCGAGCACCCCACCCACCGAGTAGCCGGCGAACATCAGCGCGTTGTAGAGCTGCCGTCGGCCGCGCGGGGCGTACTCGACGGTCAGCGCGATCGCCGACGGGATGACGCCGCCGAGCCCCAGCCCGGCGAGGAAGCGCAGCAGTCCCAGCGCGCCGGGGCTCGGGGCGAAGGCGCAGGCCACCATCAGCACCGAGAACCAGGTGATGCCGACCAGCATGATCCGGCGGCGGCCGAGCGCGTCGGTCACCGCACCGGCGCCGAGCGCGCCGATCAGCATGCCGGCCACGGCGTAGCTGCCGATGGCGCCCGCCTGCGCCGGTCCGAGGTCCCAGCCCGGCTCGGCCAGCAGGCTCGGCACCGCCGAGCCGTAGACGATCAGGTCGTAGCCGTCGAAGACGATCGTCAGGAAGCACAGGGCGACCACGACGAGTCCGGACCGGGGGGTGGTCGGTCCTGTCGTCCGTGACACGGGCACCACGCTCCTCGTCGGTGAACGCACGCCGCCACCATGGCGGGTGCGGAGGTCACGTTACAACGTGACGCCGACGACCGTCCAGATCCTGTAACTAATGGGGCGGGGCGGCGGGCCTAACCCCGGCCTAACCCGCCTCCTCCTCCTGCATCGCCGTCCCGGTGAGCGCGTCGACGCAGGCCTCGGCGGGGCCCCGCAGCAGCCCGTGGGCCTCGAGGAACACCTCGTGGGCGAGCCGGCCGCTCCAGCCCTCCGGGAGGAGCTCGGGCGGCAGGTCCGGGTCGCGGAACGGGAAGCGGCGGTAGTCGTGGATCAGGTTCATGCGCTCGACCAGGGCGTCGGCGCCCTGCAGCTCGCCGGCCCGGTAGGCGGCGAGCCGCGGCCGGTAGGTCTCCAGCAGCTCGGCGTACGCCCGGTCGAGCTCCGCGAGGTCCCAGGACCGGGCGGCGATGTCCCGGTCCGCCGCGGTCCCCGCCGACCGCGAGCGGAAGACGTCGAGCTGCACGGCGGGCTCGCCGGCGAAGGCCTCGCGGACCAGCCCGGTGCGGTCGTGCGGGCTCAGCCAGACCGCCGAGGACAGCGGCCCGAACCCGAACCACGCGAGCTTCTTGCGCAGCTGCTCGCGGAGCCCCCGCTCGGTCTCGGGCACGGAGTAGATGACCATGTGCCACTGCCCGTCCCACGGGCCCTGGGCCCGGTGGAAGATGCGCTCGCGGCCCTCGTCGAGCAGCGCCCAGGCGGCGTCGGTGAGGGCGTAGACCGTCTCGCGGCCGTCCCTGCGGCTGGACAGCCAGCCCTCCTTGCGCAGCCGGGTCACCACGACCCGGACCGTGGGCTCGGGGACGTCGAAGCACCCCATCAGCGACACGAGGCTGCGCAGCCGGGCCTCCCCGCCCCGGTAGCGCAGGTAGTCGCCGAACAGGTCGAAGACCAGTGACCGCGCCTTCACGAACCCACCTCCCCCGCGCGCACGGACGCCGTGCGCCGGGCCCCAGTGTCCCACCCCGGGCGGTCGCACCCACGACGCGATCACCGGCAAGCTGCGCCGATCTCCGGTCGACCGGCGCGTGATTGACACGTCTGGGGGACGCTCGCCAGGATGTGCGCACCCCACTCGACGAGGAGCACCCGATGTCCGAGACCTTCGTGCTGATCACCGGCGCCTGGCACGGCGGCTGGGCCTGGCGGCCCGTGGCCGAGCACCTGCGGGCCGCGGGCCACCGCGTGCTCACCCCGACCCTGCCGGGGCTGCACGACGGCGACGACCCGACCCGGCACCACCTCGCGGACGTCGTCGACGCCGTCGTCGACCTGGTCGAGCGGGAGGACCTGCAGGACGTCACGCTCGTCGGGCACAGCTGGGGCGGCTACGTGATCACCGGCGCGGCGCCGCGGCTCGCCGGCCGACTGCGCAAGGTCGTGTACTGGAGCGCCTTCGTGCCCGCCGCGGGCCGGTCGCTGTACGACGAGGTGCCGCCGCAGTACCAGGAGCTGTTCACCCAGCTCGCGCAGGCGTCCGGCACGAACTCCGTGGCGATGCCGTTCGAGGTCTGGCAGGCCGCGTTCATGAACGACGCGCCGGAGGAGGTCCAGCGGGCCGTCCACGCGCTGATGGTGCCGCAGCCCTTCCAGTACTTCACCGAGACCGTCGAGCCGCTCGACCCCGCCGCGCTCGAGGTGCCCGTCGCCTACGTGCTGAGCAGCGAGGACGTCGCACTGCCGCCGGGCGAGTACGGCTGGGACCGGTTCGCCGGGCGGCTCGGGGTCACCCCGGTCGCCGCCCCCGGCAGCCACGAGGCCTGTTTCACCGAGCCCGCCGGCCTGGCCGAGGCCCTGCTGAAGGCCTGACGGTCCCGCGGCCGACCGGCGCGACGTCGTGCCGACGGCCGGCGCCCGACCGCAACACGCGCGACGACCTCGCCCCGGGGGAGCTCGGGCGAGGGCGTCGTGCGGGGGCTCAGGCGAAGCACGTGTGGGTGGGCGACGGCCTCGACGACGACTCAGCCCTGCGCCCGGTACGCGGCGCGGATTGCCTCGAGGTCCACGCGCAGGGCGTCGACGCGGTCGGCGCCGATCAGCCGGGCGACCTGCCGCTCGAGCTCGGGCACGAGGTCCTGGGCGATCGCGATCACGTCCCGTCCGAGGTCGGTGGGGACGACGAGCTTGGCCCGCCGGTCGGCGGGATCGGGCACGCGGTGCACGTAGCCGTGCACCTCGAGGTGCCGCACGAGCTCGGCCATGCCCTGCTTGGTCATCTGGGCGCGCTCGGCGAGCACGCTGACCGTGGTGCCGGTGTCGTCCAGGTACTGGAAGACGGCGCCGTGGGCCGCGCGCACCGCGGTGTGGCCGCGTTCGGCCAGCCGGGCCAGGGCCCGGGCGTTGAGGGCCACGAAGGCCTCCCGCATCAGCACGGCGAGGTTGGCCGGCCGCTCGGCACCCTTCCACTCGGGCAGACCCCTCGACACTGGACAAGCTCCCTGTCTATTCTCTCGACATGGACAAGTTACCTGTCGATTATCACACGGCCGAACGCCTGCACACCGGCCCGGACGAGGTCACCGTGGTCGCGACCTGCGAGCAGACCGGCGGCGCGCTCTTCGCGATCCAGATCCGCATGCCGCCCGGCGGCGGCCCACCGGTGATGCACCGGCACGACCCGGGCGAGGTCTACTACGTCACGAGCGGCGAGTTCACCTTCTACGTCGGCGGCGCCGACGACCCGGACCGCCGGCGAGTGACGGCCGGGACGGGCGCCGTGGTCCCGCTGGTCGGCGGCACCCCGCACACCGTCCGCAACGAGTCCGACCGGGACGCGGTGGCGTTCGTCGTCCACGCCCCGGGCGCGCCGATGGAGGGGTTCCTGCGCGCGGTGGCCGCACTGGACGGGGAGCCGGGGATGGACGACGTCCTCGCCGTCGCCGCCCGCTCCGGGATCGAACTGCTCGGCCCGATCCCGGACGACAGCCCGCAATGCGACGCGGCGGTGACCCGACCCACAGTTGAAGGAGTGTTCAACCGTTGACCTGATCCGGAGCGGAACCTTACGGTCCCACGGTCCGCGGAAGTGTCCGGAAGGAGCGGGTCGTGCACATCGCCGAGGGTTATCTCCCACCCCTGCACGCCGCGGCGTGGGCCGTCGCCTCCGCGCCGTTCGTGGTGCACGGGGCCCGGGCGGTCGTGCACCAGGTCCGGACGGACCCCGACTCGAAGCTGCTGCTCGGCGCGGCGGGCGCGTTCAGCTTCGTGCTCTCCGCGCTGAAGATCCCCTCGGTGACCGGTTCCTGCTCGCACCCGACCGGCACCGGCCTGGGGGCGGTGCTGTTCCGACCACCCGTGATGGCGTTGCTCGGGACGATCGTGCTGTTCTTCCAGGCCGTCCTGCTCGCCCACGGCGGGCTCACGACGCTCGGGGCGAACGTCTTCTCCATGGCGATCGTCGGGCCGTGGGTGGCCTACGGGACGTACCGGCTGGTCCGGCGGGCGGGCGGTGGCCTCGGGCTCGGGGTGTTCCTGGCGGCGGCCCTGGGTGACCTCGCGACCTACTGCGTGACCAGCGTGCAGCTCGCCCTCGCCTTCCCCGACGCCGCGTCCGGCGTCGGCGGCGCCATCGTGAAGTTCGGCTCGATCTTCGCGATCACGCAGATCCCGCTCGCCGTGAGCGAGGGCCTGCTGACCCTGCTCGTGGTGCGGCTGCTGGTCCGGGTGAGCCCGGACGAGCTGCGCCGCCTCGGGGTGCTGCCCACCCCGCCCGCGACGTCGACGGCGAAGGAGGTCGGCGCGTGAAGCGCTCCACGCTGGTCAACTGGCTGCTGGTGCTGGCCGTCGTGGCGCTCGCCGCGATCCCGGTGCTGTTCGTGCAGGGCGAGTTCGGGGGCGCCGACGGTGTCGCCCAGGAGGCGATCACCGAGTCCCACCCGGACTACCGGCCCTGGTTCACGGCGATCTACGAGCCACCTTCCGAGGAGATCGCCTCGGGGCTGTTCGCCCTGCAGGCCGCGATCGGCGCCGGCGTGCTCGGCTACTACTTCGGCGTGGCCCGCACCAAGCGCCGGCTCGGTCGCGGCACGACCGTGCAGCCTCCCGAGGACACCGCCTGATGCTGCCGCTCGACGCGGCGGCCTACACCAACCGGTGGCGGACCCGGCATCCCGGGGAGAAGGCGCTGCTCTCGCTCGGCCTGCTGGTCCTGACCCTGGTGCTGCCCACGTGGCCGGGCGCGGCGATCACCGGCGGGGTGGCCCTGGTGCTGGTCCTCGGCCCGGCCGGGCTGCCGGGCCGGGCACTGTGGCGGGCGGTCCGGGTGCCGCTCGGGTTCGTCGTCACGGGGATGCTGCCGCTGCTGGTCGCGGTCGGCGGGGACCCGTGGCTGCGGTGGGAGCCCGCCGGGCTCCCGCAGGCGGCACAGCTGGCCGGTCGCGCGACCGCCGCCCTGCTGTGCCTGCTGCTGTTCGCCGCCACGACCCCGCTCGCCGACCTGCTGCCCCGGCTGAACCGGCTCGGGGTGCCGCCGGCGGTCACCGAGGTCGCCGCGCTGACCTACCGCTTCCTGTTCCTGCTGCTGGAGTCGCTGCGGGCGGTCCGGGACGCGCAGGCGGGCCGGCTCGGCTTCCGCACCTGGCGGACCTCGTACCGCTCGCTGAGCGGGCAGGGCGCGGCGGTGTTCGTGCGCGCCTTCGACCGGGCCCAGCGGCTGGAGCAGGGGCTGGCCTCCCGCGGCTACACCGGATCGCTGCGCGTGCAGGTCGCGGCGCGCGAGCTCTCCCCCGCCTTCGTCGCGGCGACCTGCCTGCTGCTCGCCGCCGTCGTCGCGGCGACGCTCCTGCTGGTGCCGAGGTGAGGACGCCGGTGACCCCGATCCTGCAGGCCGACGGCCTGGTCTTCGCCTACGACCCGGCGCGGCCGGTGCTCACCGGGGCGACGCTGTCCCTGCACGAGGGCCGCCGCCTCGCCGTGCTCGGCCCCAACGGCGGCGGCAAGACGACCCTGTTCCGGCTCCTGCTCGGGCTGCTCGAGCCGGGCGGGGGCCGGGTGCTGCTCGACGGCGACCCCGTCCGCCGCGACCGGCGCGGCCTGAGCCGCCTGCGCGAGCAGGTGCAGCTGGTCCTGCAGGACCCGGACGACCAGCTCTTCGCCGCCGACGTCGCGCAGGACGTGTCGTTCGGCCCGCTCAACCTGGGCCTGTCCCCCGGCGAGGTCACCGCCCGGGTGGAGGCGGCGCTCACCGCACTGGGCATCGCCGACCTCGCCGACCGCCCGACCCACCTGCTGTCCTTCGGGCAGAAGAAGCGCACCGCGATCGCCGGTGCGGTCGCGATGCGCCCGCGCCTGCTGGTGCTCGACGAGCCGACGGCCGGGCTGGACCCGGCGGGCGTCGAGGAACTCCTCGCCACGCTCGACGAGCTGCACCGCGCCGGGACGACCGTCGTCCTCTCCACCCACGACGTCGACCTCGCCCACCGGTGGGCCGACGAGGTCGCCGTCGTGGCCGGGGGCCGGGTGCGGGTGGCCCCGGTCGACGAGGTGCTCGGCGACGCGGAGCTGCTGCGCTCGGCGCGGCTGGGCCCGGCCTGGGCGCCGGGCGTCCACCGGCTCCTGCGGGCCTTGGGCTCCGCGGCGCGCCCGCGCACCCCCGCCGAGCTGTACGCCGCGCTCGGGGAGATCGGGGAGCTCGCCGAGCTGTCCCTCCCGGTGGGCCGGACGGAGCCCTGAGCAGCGGGACCGGGCCCTCGCGGAGGGCCTCCGTCCCTGCCCGACGGGCCGTTGGGCCCTGCTGGGGACCGCGCGGACACGGGACGGTCGGCGCGGGGTCGCCCGGCCGAGGCCGGCGGTCCCGTGGCGGAGCACGATCGGGGCGCCCCCCTTCCGGCTCCGGGCCCGGTCGCCTCGTCGGCGACCGGGCTGGTTCGGGCCGCACTCCCCGTGGTCCACACCGCCGGGACCACGGGAGTCTCATCCGTCCGTGAGGGCCGGCCGGACGTCCACCGTGCCGGTCAGGCCGGCTGCCTCCAGCGCCCGGTGCGCCGGCCCGCCCCCCTCACCGGTCACGACGACCAGCCGGGAGCCCTGCTGGCGGGCCAGCTCGTGGAGGTCGAGCAGCGCGGCGAGGCCGCTCGGGTCGACCCGGGTCACCGCCGCGAGATCGACGACGATCGTGGTGCCGGCCCGGATGTAGGCCGTCAGCAGCTTCCGCGCGCTGCGGGTGTCGGGTGCGTCGAGCTCGCCGGAGAGGCGGACGAGGGTCCGGTCCCCCACCTCGATCTCGAGCCGGCACCCCTGGGGGTTCGTCATGTCGGTGATGGGCGATCGCCTCCTGCAGCGACGGGCCGGGCCGGGACGGGTCCGGGACGGGCCGGCGGCCGGGGGGCATCGCCGCCGGCCCGTCACGCTGCGTATCGGAGTGGTCGCTCGCCGTGTTACACCGTTGTCGGCACGGCCGGGAGCTCGCGCGCGGGGTTGCCGCCCCACCGCGCCCCGGCCGGGATCTCCTCGCCCTTCATGACGAAGGAGTCGGGGGCGATCTCCACCGCGTCGCCCAGGGTCACGCCGTAGTGCACGAAGGCGCCGACCCCCAGTGTCACACCCGAGCCGATGGCGATGTGGTCGGACTTGAAGGCGCCGTCCTCCTGCGAGTGGCATTGGATGATGCTGCCGAAGTTCAGCGTGCAGTCGTCGCCGATGGTGGTCAGGCTGCGCTCGAGGACGGCGCCGCCGTCGTCGAACACCCGCCGCCCGACCTTCGTGCCGACCAGGCGCATCAGCAGGTTCTTGTACGGCGTGCCGGCCAGCAGCCGGTCCAGCGGCGGCACCATCAGCTTCCAGTACCGCTCGTGGCGCCAGAAGCGCACGTCGTAGATCGAGCACGACTGCGGGCGCAGCCGCCGGAACCCGTTCCCCAGCCGCTCCCAGAACGCGAACCACAGGATCGTGAACAGCAGGGTCGCGGCGGACTGCACGGCGAACGCGGCCGGGCCCCAGTCGTGGTAGTGGTCCACCGCGAGCAGCGCCAGCAGCAGCGTCCCGAGCACCTGACCCCAGCGGACCAGCAGGAACAACCCGATGGTGCGCAGGTTGTGCCCGTTCTTGCGGCGCAGGCGCCGGCGGCGCTCCCGGACGTCGATCTCCAGGACGCGGTCCCGCTGCACGGTGCGCGGGATCTCGAAGGCGGGCGAGCCGAGCAGCCCCACGCCGTGGCGGACGGGCCCGTCGATCGGCACCGCGACCTTGGTGGCGAGCAGGCAGTCGTCGCCGGTGCGGCCGCCGATCGGGTAGGCGATGTTGTTGCCCAGGAAGTTGTTCGCGCCGATGGCCACCCGCGACGTGCGGAACGAGGTGCTGCCGAAGTCGGCGTTGACCACCGACAGCCCGTCGGCCACGACGGTGCCGCGCCCCACCGACGTCAGGAACGGCGTCTCCTGGGCCAGGTTCGAGCCGAAGTTCGAGCCCGTCTGCTCGACCCTCCCCAGGTCGTAACCCAGCAGGTACAGGTAGCTGACGATGTAGGAGCTGTCGCCGAACAGGTACACGAACAGCCGCACGTTCGTCAGCCGCGTGATCGTGCGGTGCAGCGAGTACCGCCAGCCGTACAACGGGTACAGGCGGTCCGGCCGCACGAACGGCGCCAGCATCCGCGGCACGGTGAACACCACCAGCAGCCCGACGAGCAGTCCGCCGACCATCAGCAGGACCGACTCGATCACGGCGTTGACGTAGAAGTGGGCGGTGGTGTGCCCGGCCGCGCCGGGCTGCAGCAGCTCCGCGAACCGCGGGACCTCGGTGAGCAGCATGAACAGGCCGCCGAAGCCCAGCGGCAGGTAGATCGCGAACAGCTTGGCCAGCTGGCTCGTCACGTAACCGGCCTTGCGCAGCGCCCGGATCCGGAGCGATGGGACGGCCCGGAAGTCGGTCCGAGTCGGCTCCGCGGGCGAGCCGTGCCAGCTCTGCCCCGCCGGGATGCTCTGCCCGCGATGCAGCGAGGACGCGTGCCCGAGCTGCGCGCCGTCGCCCATCGCGGTGCCGATGTCCAGCACGCTCTTCTCGCCGACGACCACGTCGCGGCCCAGCGTGACCCGCCCGGTCTGGATCGTCCCGGCGTGCGCCCGGTAGCCCAGCAGCACGGCGTCCTTGCGGATCACGGTGCCCGAGCCGATGGTGAGCAGGTCGGTGGCGACGGGCAGCTGCTTGGTGAAGATCGCGACGTTCTTGCCGATCTTCGCGCCCAGCGCGCGCAGGTACAGCGTGTACAGCGGCGACCCGACCATGACCAGCACCAGCGGGTTGGCCCGGGTCAGGACCCTGACCAGCCAGAACCGGAAGTACCGCAGGCTCCAGACCGGGATCTCCCCCTCCTTCCAGCGCCCGATCAGCACCCACTTCGCCACGACGGGCAGGACGCACATCGCCAGGAACGCGGCCGCGCCGGCGGCGACGGAGCGCACGTAGATGTCCAGCAGGCCGGTGCTCCCGAGGATCCAGACGTAGGCGCGGTCCATCACGTAGCCCAGGCCCGTCACGTACAGCAGGAAGCTGGCGAGCTGGAGGAACCCGGTGAGCAGGTAGCCGACGGTGCTGTGCCGCACGGGGGCGACCGGGGCCCGCGGCGGGGCCTGGACGGAGGCGGGTGCGGCCGCAGCGGCCATGCCCGCGATCGTCGGGTTGGCGTAGACGTCGCGGATGGAGATCGACGGCAGGTCCTCGCGAGTGCGCAACCGCGCGCAGAACCGGGTCATCACCATGGAGTCCGCGCCGAGGTCGTCGAACACGTTGCGGTCGGCGGGCACGTGGTCCACGGCCAGCACCTCGGCCAGGACCTGCGCCAGCCCCTCGACCACCGTCGCGCCGCCGGCGGGCGCCGGGGCGGGGGCGGGCATGGCGCCCGCGAAGGCCGCGGCGAGGCCGGCGATGGTCGGGTGGGCGTAGACGTCCTTGATCGAGACCGACGGCAGGTCCTCGCGGGTGCGCAGCCGCGCACAGAACCGGGTCATCACCATCGAGTCGGCGCCCAGGTCGTCGAACACGTTGAGGTCGACGGGCACGTGCTCGACGGCCAGCACCTCGGCCAGCACGCCGGCGAGCGCGGCGGCCAGGCCGGCGTGCGACGGCGCGGCCGGGGCCGGAGCCCCGGTCGGAGCCGGGACCGGGGCCGGCGCCGGGGCGGGCGCGGGCGTGGGAACGGCGGGCGCGGCCGGTGCGGGGGCGGCCGGTGCGGCCAGGATCTGGTCCAGGGTCAGGACCTCCGGCGCCGGAGGCGCGGCGGGCCGGAGGATCTGGTCCAGCGTGAGCACGTCGGGCCGCGGCTCGGCCGGGGGCTCGGTCTGCTGCTCGCCGTGGGGCTGGAGCTCCTCGATCTGCTCCTGCAACCGGGCGTTCTCGGCCCGCAGCACCGCCAACTCGGTGCCGCTCTGCGGGGCGGGCAGGGCGGGCAGGGCGGGCAGGGCCGCACGGTCCACGCGACCGTCGGTGGTCAGCGGGAGGGTGGCGAGCCGCTCCAGCCGCCCCGGGACGTGGCTCGCGGCCAGCCGGTCCCGCAGCCGGATCCGCAGCTCCTGCTCGTCGGCGGGACGGTCGGACCGGCAGGTGTAGTAGCCGGTCAGCTCGGTGCCGTCGGGGGCAGCGCCGTGCGCGACCACGACCGCGGACGCGACGCCGGGGACCGCCAGCATCACCGACTCGATCGCCGTGAGGTCGATGCGCTCGCCGCCCACGACGACCTGCAGCGCGATGCGGCCGCGGTACTCGATCTCCCCGCCGGCGTCGACCCGCCCCAGGTCGCCGGTGCGGTAGATCCGGCCGGAGGGGTTGCCGGGGATGCCGAGGAAGTCGTCGACGAACGCGTCGCCGGAGTCGAGGTAGCCGCACGCGAGGCCGAGCCCGGCCACGCCGATCTCGCCGGTCTCCCCGTGCGGCAGGGCCAGGGGGAACTCCGGGTCGAGCACCACGGCCGCGTAGGTGGGCAGGGGCGTGCCGACCGTCACCGGCCGGTTCGGGTGCGCCTCGGCCCAGGCCGCGGTCACGGTCGCGCCGGGCGGCACGTACGCCGTGAGCAGGCGCCGGCCGGGACGGTGCCACCGCGCAACCAGGCCGGGCGGGCACGGCTCCCCGGACACCAGCAGGAACCGCAGCCGGGGCAGGTCCCGCTCGAGCGTCGAGAGCAGCGCGGGGGTGGTGCACAGCGCGGTGACGCGGCGTTCGTCGAGCTCGGTGTGCAGTGCCGGGCCGCGCAGCGCGGGGCCGTCGGGCGCGGGCACCAGCGTCGCGCCGGCGGCCCACGCCATCCACACCTCCTCGATGCCGCCGCCGGAGGACAGCGCGCGGCCCTGGTAGAGGCGGTGCCCGCGGATCCCGAAGGTCTCCGAGGCGATGCGCACGGCGTTGCAGATGGCGCGGTGGTCGATGGCGACGCCCTCGGACCACCCCGAGTCGTCGGCGACGTGCACCACGTACGCGGGCCGGTCGTCGAGCCCGCCCCGCTCGGCGGGCTGCAGCCGCTGCGGGCTCATCTCCGCGATCAGCGCGGCGGCCTCGTCGACCGCGAGCACGTCGGCGCCGCCGCTGCGCAGCGCCTCCGGGCCCGCCACCCGGCCACGCAGGTGCGAGCGGCTGAGCACGATCCGCGCCGACGTGTCCGCGACGACGAACGCGAGCCGGTCGGCCGGCGCGTCCGGGTCGAGCGGCACGCACGTGGCGCCGATCTTCAGGACGGCGAGCAGCGCGACGTAGGCCTCGACGCGCTCGTCGAACAGCAGCGCGACCCGGTCGCCGGCCCCGGCCCCGTGCAGCCGCAGGTAGCGGGCGAGCCGGTTGGCGCGGGCGTCGAGCTCGTCGTAGGTCAGGGAGACGCCGGGGGCGTCGACGGCGAGCTGCCCGGCGCGGCCGTACTCGCGGATCCAGTCGCACCGCTCCTCGAAGACCGAGTCGAGGCGCTCGTGCCGGCGCACCCGCCAGCCCTGCGCCTCGTGCCGGTCGACGACGACCAGCTCCGAGAGCGGCACGTCCGGCCGGCCAGGGGTCGGCGGCCCGTGCTCGCCCGGCTGCGTGCCGGCTCGTGTGATCGACATGTGGTCCCCCGCTGCTCCACCCGACGTGCGGACCGCGTGGGGCGGGCCGCCGGTGGTCCGAGGGTGTCGGCGCGGCGGGATCCGGACAATGGGGACGCGCCTCCGGTCGTCCGGGGCTGTCCCCCGGACTCGCGGGGGTTGTCCCCCGGCTCAGCCGGGCCCGCCGTCCGTCGGGGCGGGGGCGGTATGTCGCCCGGCGGTCGCCGCCACCCCGACGACGGCGAGCACGGCGGCCAGCGCGCCCAGGCCGGCGGCCACGGAGGCGGCCGCGGCCACCACGCCGACGAGCAGCGGGCCGCCGGCGTCGCCCAGCTCGCGTCCGACCTCGGCCGAGCCCATCGTCTGGCCGAGCCGCTCCGGCGGGGAGGACGCGGCCAGCGACGCGAACGCGACGGGGGTGGCGATGCCGACCCCGAGCCCGATGACGACGGCCGACGCCACGAGCGCGCCGATCCCGGTGACCACGGCGGCGAGGACGAAACCGGCCACCATCAGCGCGAACCCGGCCGCGAGCGCGGTCCGGGTGCTCAGCCTGCCGCGGTCGTGCGCCCGGCCCGCGCGCGGCTGGACCAGCGTCGAGGCCAGCGCGAGGCACGCCACCACGGCGCCGGTCACGATCGGGCTGAGCCCGGACGCGGTCCCGAGCACCGGCAGGAACCCGACGGCCGTCGCCAGCGCCGCCGTGGTGCCCGCGAGCGCCGAGGTCGGGCGCAGGAAGGCCGGGGCGGAGAGCCGGCGCGCGAGGTCGACCACCGTCTGGCGCTGCCGCGGCCGCGCCGGCCGCGCGGGGGCGGCCCGGCCGGCCCACACCGGCACCACGGCGGCGCCGGCGGCGAGGACCACGAACACCCCGGTGGGCCCG